>CANQOE010000001.1 GCA_947625315.1 uncultured Bacilli bacterium
TGTTTATTTAATTTGATTTTTATGTTTTTACAATTCATAAAATAAAACAAATAATATAAATAAAAAACCCCGTAAAAACGAGGAATTAAACAATTTGGAGCAAGTAAGCAGATTCGAACTGCCGTCTCAACCTTGGCAAGGTCGCATACTAACCACTGTACTATACCTGCACATATTGATAATATCAAAAAGTTGTAAAAAAATCAAGCAATAAATTGCAAATTTTTAAATTTTATATTATAATTGTCTATATAGGAAGGTAATTCTCATGAAGAAAGTTAAAATAGGCTTAAGAAAATTAAGAAGAAACATTATAGAATATATAGCTACGAATAGATTATTTATCTCTTATGTAATATTAAGTATTATTGGTTTAGTTTTGCTTCGAGGTTTAACTGTTAATAATGCTAACAATTTGGCTACTTTTATTTCCGATTTAGCTTTTGTTTTATTATTCGGAGCTTTTGGGTATATAGTTAAACCGAAAAATAGATTTCGTTATTTACTTATTGTTTTGATTGTCTTTACTTTAATGGAAGTAATCAATTCTATTTATTATACCTTTTATTATAACTTTGCTTCTTTTGGAGAACTTACCGCGGTAGGGCAAACAGAAGCTGTAACCGAAACTATTTTAGATAAATTAAATGTTTTACATATTATTTATATAATTTTTCCAATTATCTTTTACTTTGTTCATATTAAATTAAATAATTCTAGTTATTATGATTTTATAAGTGCTGTAGAAAAAGGCAAAAAGATGTGTATGCAAACATTACTTGTTGGTTGTATATTACTTGCTTATACTTTAGTGATGGCCAGTGGAACCGATTATTCGCGCCTTACTAAGCAGTGGAATAGAGTATACATAGTCAACCGTTTTGGCATAGTGCTCTATCAATGTAATGATTTAATTCAAACTTTAACACCTAAAATTAGTGCTTTATTTGGTTATGAAGAAGCTCAACAATTATTTATTAAATATTTTACTTCTCCAGAAAGAGATGAATATCAACAAAAAAATAAATATACCAATATATTAGAAGGAAAAAATATTATCTTTGTCCATATGGAAGGTATGGAAACTTTCTTAATGGATTTAAAATTTAATAATAAAGAAATTGTTCCAAATCTTAATAAGTTAGCTAATGAAGGGATGTTTTTTAGTAATTTTTATCCTCAAGTAAGTTCGGGAACAAGTAGTGATACGGAGTTTACATTACTTACAAGTTTAATGCCCGCGGCTAGTGGAATAGTTTTTACTAGTTATGGAGATAGAGATTATGTAACTTTAGCTAAATTATTAAAAGCTAAAGGCTATTATACATTTAGTATGCATGGTAATTATTCTTCAATGTGGAATAGATATAATGTGCATCCAAATTTAGGTTATCAAGATATGTATTTTGAAGATAAATTTACGTATAATCGCGATAAGTGTGATGATAAAAATGATGCTACGAATTTAGAATGTATTAATTTAGGAATATCAGATAAATTATTCTTTAAAGAAGCAATGCCAATGTTAGAAAAAATTGAACAAGATAATAAAAATTATATGGGGACAGTTATTACGCTTTCTAATCATGCGGCTTTTGAATATTTAAATAAATATGGGGAATTTGATTTATCAACAACTTATCAAGATTGTACTAGTGGTTCATGTGAAAGTGTAACAACTAATTATTTACAAAATTCCGAAGTAGGGCATTATATGTTAAGTGCGCATTATGCTGATGAAGCTCTAGGAGAATTTTTAGGATATATAAAAGATTCTGATTATTTTAACGATACGGTATTTGTCTTTTATGGTGATCATGATGTTAAATTAAGTCGTTCCGAAAAAAATTATTTATATAATTATGATTATAAAACGGGAGAAGTTAAAGAAGAAGATGACCCTACATATCAAGAATATGATTATTATGACCATGAATTAAATAAAAAGACACCTTTAATTATTTGGACAAAAAATAAAGAACTTAAAAAAACATTTAAAGGGGAAGTAAATTATGTAATGGGTATGTATGATGTTTTACCAACTTTAGGCAATATGTTAAATATTCATAATGAATATGCTTTAGGTCATGATGTATTTAATATTAAAAATGATAATTATGTAATATTTCCTAATGGTAATATTTTAACTAATTTAATTTATTATAATAATTCTTCGGGACAATATAAAGTCTTAAAAGATGGAGCAGAAATAGCTAGTGATTATATTCCGAATTTAACTCAAAAAAGTGAAGCTTTACTAGAAGTTTCTAATGCTATAGTTGTTCATGATTTGATTAAAGAAGCAGGAGATACATTACAAGCAATAAAAGGAAATGGGGTAAATGACTAATGCGAAAAAGATATAAATTTTTTATGACTATAATTATAATATTATTAGCAAGTTGTGCCTTATTAGGACTTTTAAGTGTTTTTAATAATAAAAAACCTAAGGAAGCTACACCAAGTGTAGTTATTAATAATATTGAAGAATTTGGTTATAATTTAGAAGATAGAGATACTAAATATATGCAAGAAATATTTAGAGAATTGCAAGATATTTTAAAAAATGAAGAAATAGATTATCAAGAATATGCCCAAATTTTAACTAAATTATTTATAACGGATTTTTATACTTTAAATAATAAAGTTAATAAGTATGATATAGGGGGAGAAGAATATATATTAAGTAGCAGTAAAGAAAGTTTTAGATTAAAAGCAATGGATACAATATATAAAGACATTATTGATAATACTTATAAGGATAGACGGCAAGATTTACCAGAAGTTTCTAATGTGGAAATTAAAAATATTGAAGAAACAACTTTAAAAGTAGATAAAGAAGAAATAAATGTCTATAAAGTAGAAGTTAATATTGATTATCAAGAAGATTTGGGATATGATAATAAAGGAACTATTTATTTAACTAAAGTTGATAAAAAATTAGAAATAGTGAGGTTTGAACCAACAATAGAAGAGGAGTAAAAAAATGCGAAGTTTTGATAGTGTAGATATATTTTTCATAATTATTATATGTTTATATTTTATTGTATTAGGTTTATTAATTTTTGGGTTATTTTTTAATAAAACTAAAAATAAAATAAATGAATATAAAGCTGATAAAAAGAAGGTTTCAAAAGTAGTTATTAAAAATAGCGAAAGTAAAAACAATGGTTCTCAAATAGTTTCTAAAAAAGATGAAAGTAATAAAAATAAGAAGGAAATATTACAAAAAGAAACCGAATTATTAAAAGCTTATAAAGATTTAAAACAAAAAGAAAATATTAAAAAAGAAGAAGAAAAGAAAAATACTTCTAAACCTAATATTAAGAAAAAGAGTAATAATACTTCTAATAAGAAAAAGACTAGCACGAGCAAAACTACGTCAAATAAGAAAAAAACTAATTCTAAAAAGCGAAAAACTAGTAGTAACAAAAAGAAAGGAAACTCTAAAAAAAGATAGTTTCTTTTTTTATGGGCTTTAGTTTAGACTAAAATAAATGATGAACATAATATACTTTAGGAGGTTTTTAAAGTGTTATTTGAAACAAATGGAATGGATGAAAATATTTCTTTATTTATAAGTGATATTTTTGGTCGCGAAAATAAAGATATTTTAAGTCCTAAAGAAGGCTTTTTAAGAGGAAATATGTTTGCTAGTGAATATAAACCTTATAAGAATTTAACTTATTTACCCCTTAAAGCTAAAAGCGAAAGAGAAGAAATGTTATATGAGATTATGGCTTTAGATTTTGCAATTAATGATTTAAATTTATATTTAGATTTACATCCTGATAATAAAGAAGTATTTGCAATGTTTAAAGGTTACGTTGAAGAACATAAAAAACAAGTCAAAGAATATTCCAAAATTTATGGACCTTTAACTTTAAATAAAACTGTTGGTTCAAAATTTAATTGGATTGATTCTCCTTGGCCTTGGGATAATTTAGGAGGTAGTATGTATGTTTAAATATGTCAAACACACTAATTTTCCTGTAAATATTCGCAAAAAAGATTTAAGAATGGCTAAATATTTAGTTACTCAATTTGGAGGTTCAAATGGGGAATTAGCCGCGGCTTTACGTTATTTTTCGCAAAAGTTTAATATGCCTGATGATTATGGAAAAGCGCTACTTAATGATATAGCTACAGAAGAATTAGGACATTGTGAAATGATTGCGACGATGGTTCATCAATTAACGAAAGATGCAACTAAAAAAGAAATGGAAGAAGCTGGACTTGGTTCGCATTATGCAGAACATGGAAAAGGTGTATATCCAACAGATGCGAATGGTGTACCATTTACTGTTACTTATTTTGCTGTTACGGGTGATGTTTTAGCAGATATTTCTGAAGATATGGCAGCCGAACAAAAAGCAAGAGCAGTTTATGAAAATTTAATTGATTTAACTGAAGATGAAGATGTTTTAAGAGTATTATTATTTTTAAGACAAAGAGAAGTAGTCCATTTTAATCGTTTTAAAGAATTGTATGAATATTATCAAAAGAAAGGTTATTAAGAGGCATTGCCTCTTTTTTACTTTACAAAATTTTTAATCTTTAGTATAATTGGTTTGTGATGTTTATGAAACAAGTTATTATAATTAAATATGGGGAATTATCAACAAAAAAAGATAATATAAACTTTTTTTTAAAACAATTAAAAGATAATATTGTTAAAGTATTAGATGAGAATAGTCAAATAGATTATGATAAGGGTAGAATGTTAATCTATACTTTAAATATTGAAGATACACTAAAAAAACTTCAAAAAGTATTTGGAATACACGAAATTAATGTTGGTTATGTAATAGATAGTTTAGATTTTGAAGAAATCTTTAAAAAAGTGTTAGATTTATTAAAAGAAAAAGAATTTAAAACTTTTAAAGTAGAAAGTAAAAGAAGTAATAAAAAAATTGAAAAAACTAGTGTTGAATTAAGTAGAAGTTTGGGAGCTTTTATTTTAAAAAATCTAAAAGATATAAAAGTAGATGTGCATAATCCGGATTTAATGATTAATGTTGAATATCGGCTAAATAATACCATTGTTTATTTTGAAAAAGTTAAAGGATTAGGAGGATATCCCGTTGGTACTTTAGGTAAAGGTTTACTTATGTTAAGTGGAGGAATTGATTCGCCTGTAGCCGGGTTCTTAACGATTAAAAGAGGCGTAAAGTTAGAAGCTATATATTTTGAAAGTCCACCTCATACAAGTGAAAATGCGAAAGATAAAGTAAAAGAATTAGCTAAAAAATTAAGTGTTTATAATAATGATATTGTCCTTCATGTTATTAATTTTACGAAAATTCAAGAAGCAATATATAAAAATATTAATCATGAATATTTAATTACAATTATGCGACGAATGATGTATCGCATTAGTGCTATCGTGGCTAGTCGCCGAAATTGTCGAATTTTAGTTAATGGGGAATCTATTGGGCAAGTAGCTAGTCAAACTCTAAGTAGTATGGCCTCAATAAATGAAGTTGTAAGAATGCCGGTTATTAGACCTTTAGCGTGTTTTGATAAATTAGATATTATTGAGATAGCTAAAAAAATTGATACTTATAATACTTCTATTTTACCATATGAAGATTGTTGTACGATATTTGTTCCCAAACATCCAGTGATTAATCCTAGCACGCAAAAATGTCAAGAATATGAAAAGTTAATAAACTGGGAAGATTTAATTTATGAAGCAGTTAAAAATGCCGAAGTTATTAAAATAAGTAATAATACTAAAGAATATAATGATTTATTATAAATTGTAAATATCTAAATATTTTTTATATTTTTTAATTAATTCCTTAATGAATATTGAGGGATTTTTTTTAGCAACTAGTAAATAACATTTATTTTTAGTACGTGTTAAAGCTACATAGAATAGGCGACGTTCTTCTTCATAGGGATATATATCTTTTTTAATAATATATTTTAAAATATGTTCATCTTTAATTTTAGAGGGAAGAGAATTTTGTTCATTTGTTAAATTGATAATTAAAATATTATCTTCTTCTAAACCTTTTGATTTATGAATAGTTTTAAAATATATATGGTAATTTTTATATTTAAGAGAATTATTATGTACTTCTTGATGCGAAATATAATCATAGATATCATTATTATTGCGAGCTAAAATCATAAGGTTTGGTTCATTAATCATCTCTAATGCTTTAAAAAGCGCGGTATGTATATTTTGATAGTAAAGAATTGTTAAGGGTTTTTTTATATTTTTTGAGGAAGTTAAAGTCTTTTTTATTTGGCGAGGATTAGCCATGATGAAAGAACCAGCAATATTTATTAATTCTTGACTATTGCGATAAGTGTTGGTTAAATATAGAGTTTGGGCAGGTTTAAAGTTTTGAGAAAAATCTAAAAAACTACTTAAATCACAACCTGAAAAACGATAAATGGATTGAAAATCATCACCTACAACAGTCAAATATGCATGGGTTTTATGAATTATTTCTTTAACTAAATTTTCTCTTACAGGAGATGTGTCTTGATATTCATCAATAATAATATATTTATACTTATGGTTAATTCCTTTATTTTTAACTAAGGAAGTAGCTAGATAAATCATATCATCAAAATCAATAATATTTTGGGATTTTTTTTCTAAAAGATACATTTCATAAATTTTTTTAATTATTAAAAGATGAGGTATATCTTTTTTAGAAGCTTTATTTATTAACTTATTAAAATAAGATTGGTCATAATAAGTTGATATGTATAATCTAATAAAACGCGCAATAGTTTTTTTATAATTTTTAAAGTTAAGGTTTGTTAAATAATTTTTGGTTAAAAAATATTTTTGAAAATAAAAAGAGGGAGGTAGGGCCGAAAATATTTCTTCGATTAGATAGTCGAGTAAATCAGCTTCGGCAATATGATAAGAGATATGATGGGATTTAATTATTTCTAAAGCTAATTTATGAAAAGTATAAACTTTATTGGGTTGGTTTAATTCGGTTTTGATTTTATTTTCTAAACTATTCGCGGCATCATTAGTGAAAGTAATACATAAGATATCTTCTAATTTAATATTTTTAACCGTAACTAAATATTTAATTTTACCGACCATAGTTAAACTTTTACCCGAACCAGCCCCGGCTACAATAATGGAATTAGTATTCGTGGTCATCGCGGCTTTTGTTTGTTCTTTATCAAGTGTGTGGCCTAAAACTTCTAGTTGCATAAAACCTCCTGTATAGCTTTATTGTATCTTAAAAAAGGGAATAATGCAAGGAAAAGTTTAGATAGTTACTTGTAAAATAAATTTCTGTATGATAAAATAGAAATGTTTTTATAAAAAAGGAGATAGCAATATGATAAGAGAGCTAATGCGAATTAATGAAAATGAAGTAGTAGCTACTGATATAGATGGTTATATGGATATATCTAAATATAATAATTTTATTGAAGATGAATGCAATTTAGAAAATGAATTAGAAATATTAGATGATATGTTAAATGCTAATTTAAATGATATAGTAGAAAAGAATGATTTAAAAGGATTTTTAAAATTATATAAAAAACAAAGAATAGCTTTTTCATTTATTTATTTTGGCTTGTATTTATTCCTATTTAAAATAGAAGCTTTGTTATTTTTTATTGTTTCTTTAATATTATTGGGTTATGTTGTTAAAAAAAGTAATAATTTAGAGCATGAAGTAAATGGTTTAAAAAGTCAAAATCAATTAATTAACGATATGATTGAAAAAATCTCTTTAAATTTAGATAAAAAAGAAAATACTCATACTTTAGAAATTAATCAATTAATTACTTTAAAAACAGAATTGAGTGAAGAAAAGCAGCGAAGATTAGAAGAAAGTTATACTAATGGTTATAATAAATCTTTAAAATTAAGAAAGTCTAAAAAAAATTAGGCTTTTTTAATTTTTTGGAATACTTTATAGTGAAAAGAGGTTTTAAGAATTGCTTAATAAAAATATTGATGAATTTTTAGAATTACTTAAAAATGTCCAACTATTAGAAAAAGAATATGGAAGTTCCATAATTAGAGATACTTTAGATTTTTTAGAAGGAATTCAAAATAATAAACTTAAAGATATTAAAAAGAGTTATTTAATATTTGATTTATTTAAGAATTTAAAAATTGTTAAAATAGATGAAGTAAGAAAATTATTATTAAAGTTAGAAAATATTTATGCTTTTGATAATATTATAGATAATTTAAAAATACTAAAAGAAAGAACGGGAATTGAAAATGTTTGTTTAAATTTAGAAAATAAAAATATCCAAATCGAATGTTTAATTAACCATAATATTATTAATAGAGTTTATCCGAAAGATAGAGTTTTAATAAGAATGGATTATGAATTAGATAATAGTTATATTATAGAAGTAATGGGTGATAAACCTTTTATTTATGATTCAGTTAATTTAAAAAATAATAAACACCAAAGAACTTTATGTATAAATGATTTTAATATAAATTATGAAGTTTTTCCAGAAAAAAAAGATTTAGATTTAATAAATATTAGATTAGAAAGAGATTTAATATTTAAAGCTATATTAGAAGATTTACCAGAAAATATAACAAAAGATTTTTTAATCGAGGATATAGAAGATAATCTAGATACAACTATTTATAAAGTAAATAATTATTATACTATAAAAAGTGATGGTTTAAATTATTATTTTAGATATCATATAGTTAATGAAAAATTAAAAGATATAAAAGGAGTTATTACTCAAGATTATTTTAATTATCTTAAAAGTAATAGAGAAATAGGCCTTGTTTTAAAAAAGAATTTAGTTGATTAAATGGGGAAAATATATTATAATATAGGTGTGAGGCGATAATAAAAATGCAAATAGATGAAGTAGAATTAAAACAAATTGCAGTTCGTACTAGTCAATATCCTACCGATAATTTACCTGAATTTTTATTAGTAGGAAGAAGTAATGTTGGTAAGAGTAGTTTTATCAACACTTTAATTAATCGCAAAAACTTTGCTCATACTTCCTCTAAACCGGGAAAGACGCAAACTTTAAATTTTTATTTAGTAAATAATAAATTTTATTTAGTAGATGTTCCTGGTTATGGTTATGCGCAAGTTAGTCAAGCTAGACAAAAAAAGTTTGGGGTTATGATTGAAGAATATATTAAAAGTCGACAAGATTTAAAATGGGTATTTTTACTTATTGATTATCGACATAAACCAACGGAAGATGATATTTTAATGTATGAATTTTTAAAATATTATAATTTAAGTGTGCAAGTGATTGCCATGAAATATGATAAAGTGGGAAAAAATAGTCGAGAAAAACAAAATAAAATTATAAGAGATACTTTAAAATTAAAAGAAAATGAAGATTTTATACCTTTTTCAACTATTTCTAAAAAGGGAAAAGAGGAAGTTTATGACATAATAATGGGAGGCTTAAATGATTGAATTAAATAAAGAAACAAAATTAGTAGATGATTATGTAGTATTTGATTTAGAAACAACAGGATTAAAAGCCTATGAAGCGGAAATAATTGAAATAGGGGCTTTAAAATATCGAAATAATAAATTAATAGATACTTTTAGTGTTTTAGTTAAACCTAAAAGAAGGATTCCGAATGTAATAACTCAAATTACGGGAATAAATGAAGAAATGGTTAAAGATAAAGAATCTATTGAAGTAGTTTTACCTAAATTTATCGAGTTTATTGAAGATTTACCAATTGTAGCTCACAATGCTCCTTTTGATTTATCTTTTATTGAAGAAAATATTAAAAGATTAAATTTAGAAATGCTTAAAAATAAAAATATTGATACTTTGGAATTAGCTAGAGTTTATATACCTAAAGCTTATAACTATAAATTAGAAACTTTAAAGAAATTTTTTAAATTAGAATATGGTTCTCATCGAAGTGTTGATGATTGCGCCACGACTAATTATGTTTATCAATATTGTAAAAATAAAGCGAAAGTAGTTAATTAATTATGAAAGTAGTAAAAAAAATAATTATAAGTTTAATTGTTGTTTTAGGGGTTATAGCTTTTATTTTAGGAAGTTATATAATTTATAAAAATAAAAAAGTTTATGAAGCTCAAGATTTTAAAATTACGCCTATTATAAGTGAGGCAGATGCTAATAACAATGGCATAGATGATTATACGGAAATAATGCTTGGTGCAAGAGAAGATGCCATAAATCACCCTAAATATGATGGTTCTTATTATAATGGTGGATATCCCCCTGATGATATTGGAGTCTGTACCGATGTTGTATGGCGAGCTTTTAAAAAAGCGGGTTATGATTTAAAGAAAATGGTTGATGAAGATATAGCTAAAAATAATGATACAGTATATAAGTTAGCTAAAATAGATCCTAATATCGATTTTCGCAGAGTAAGAAATTTATATTATTTTTTTGAACGCAATAGCGAAGTTTTAACAACAGATATAACAAAAATAGAAGAATGGCAACCAGGAGATATTGTTATCTTTGGAGAAAATCATAATCATATAGGTATTATTAGTGATAAACGCAATAGTAAAGGGATTCCTTATTTAATTCATAATAATAATCAACCTTTTAGAGAAGAAGATGTTTTAGAACGTTATAGCAAAAAGTTTATCGCTGGTCATTATCGTTTTAATACTAAATATGCGCAAAATTTAGAATATTTTAAGGAGGATTAGGAATGGACGTCGATTTAAATAAGTTATATAATCAACCATTAGCTGTTGATACCGATATTAATTTTGATAGAAATATTTATCAAAATAAAGAAATTGTCGAATTAAAAAATATGCATGTTAAAGGTTTAATTAAAATAGATAGTATTGAGCAAGTAAATATTGATTTAAAGTTAACGGGAGAAATGATTTTAAAAGATAGTGTAACTTTAGAAGATGTAAGTAAAGATATTAATATTAATATTACGGAACAATATGATATAAATGAAGGAGATTTTCAAGAATATTGGAAAAAAGAACAAAATATACTTGATATTATGAAGATTTTGTGGGAGAATATTGTATTGGAAGTTCCAATTAGTTACACCAAAACTAAAAATGTTAGTTTAAGTGGTGATGGTTGGCAATTTACAGATGAAGAAAAAAATGAAGAATGTGATCCGAGATTAGCGAAATTAACGCAAATTTTTGATCAGGGAAAGGAGTGAAACTATGGCAGTTCCTTTTAGAAGAACAAGCAAAACAAAAAAAAGAATGCGTCGTACGCACTTAAAGAAAGAAGCACCTTCTATAACTACATGTCCAAAATGTGGAGCAGCTTTAAAACCTCATAGAGCATGTACTAAATGTGGCTATTATAAAGATAGTGAAGTTATTAAAGTTGAAAATGAAGAATAGTTAGATTAATCTAGCTTTTTTTAATAATATTATCTTGATTAAATAGATAATTTATGGTATATTAAATATGTCAGAGAAATCTGCATAAAATAAAAAAGGATACATTTGAATGTGGAATCAAATGCTTCCCATAATAAGAGGTAGCATCTGAAATCAACAAAGGTTGAAATCAGATGCTTTTATTATTTATATAGTAAGGTGATTACTATGAAAAATAATAAGAAAATTATAATAAATAGAGATTGTTCTCTTTTTGTCATAATATCACCGCCTTTCATAAAAGAAAGGGGAAGCATCTGATATTTTCAAATGTATCTATATACATTATACTAAACTTTTAGCTTATATGCAAGGAAATAATTAATTTAAAATAAAATACTTGTCAAAAAATTTGGAGAGCACTAAATCTTTGTAAACTGTATTCATAAAAATAGACAGATAGGAAATAAGATTAACAAATCCTTTTTCTTCATAATATCAAGCCCCCTTTCTAAAATGAAAGTTGGCAAGCACTCATATTGTTAAACTTCCTATACATTATAGTAAACTTTTTAATTGAATGCAAGAATAAATAAATGAATTAATCTAGTTTTTTTATGATGTTTTTATCTTGCAAAAAATGATAATTTATGATATATTAAATATGTCAGAGAAATCTGCATAAAATAAAAAAGGATACATTTGAATGAGCAATCAAATGCTTTCCCAGTTTGGTAAGCATCTGAAATCAACAAAAGTTGAAATCAGATGCTTTTGCTATTTTAGAAGTAAAACGATTACAACTAAGAATAGGAGTAATATTATAATAAATTGAGAAAATTCTCTTTTTGTCATAAATACCACCACCTTTCTTTTA
The DNA here is from genome assembly GCA_947625315.1 of uncultured Bacilli bacterium. Classification (GTDB taxonomy): domain Bacteria; phylum Bacillota_I; class Bacilli_A; order RF39; family UBA660; genus Caccenecus. The sequence continues at coordinate 12,190 of CANQOE010000001.1, forward strand.
TCTTTTGACAATTGAAAGGGAAAGCATCTGATATTTTCAAATGTATCTATATACATTATACTAAACTTTTGACTTATATGCAAGAATAAAGAGGATTATAAATTTACTTTTTAGATCATTGATGTTATAATAACACCTACAGGAGGTTTTATTTTGATGCTTATAAGTTTATTAAAAAAGTTTTTTAAGAGAAATAATAGTTATCAGGGTTTAGTAACATTTAATCAAAATATTGAAATACCTAAAAGAGAAGATATAACTGACAATAACGAATTAATTTTAATTGAAAAATATAAACAAGACTATAAAAATAGATTATCTAAACTTAAGTATTTAACAAGTTTAGATATTAATTCTAAAACTTTAAAGAAAAATATAGAAATGAATATTGAATTATTGTTAAATATTTTTATTGATGAAGAGGAAATTAAAAAGATTACATTAGAAGATAAAGTAAATTATTTAGTAAATATTCGAAAGTTAGACTTATACTCATTAACTATTTTAGATTTAGAAAAAGAAGTAATTACTAGACTAATAGCTTTAAAAGAAATTTATCAAGAGAGAAAAACATATATGATATGGTTTAAAAAAGAGGCAATGGCTAATGAAATAAATAATTTAACTTTTGCTTTAACAATAATTGGGAATAATAAGTTAGCTATAGAACTAGAAAAGAAAAGATATTTAACTCAAGCTATATATATGGTAAAAGAAGAAGAAAATGCCAATTTAGAACAAGCAATAAACAAAAAAAGAAGATTTTTACAAAATATTATTAATTATTTAATGACAGATGAAAATATAATTATAAGAGAAGACGAAAAACATATTTTAATAGATATGGCAGATGTCGAAAGAAGACTAGAAATATATGCTTATCAACATAAAGGCAATGTTGATAAATTAAAAGAAGATTTAAAGCTTCTATGGGAAGGAACAATTGATTATTCTAATAAAGAAAATCTTTTAAAGATTATTAAAGATTTAGAAATAAAATATTTGGTGTTTTATAAATATGGCAAAAAAAATATTGTTTTAGAAGATTTAAAAACATTATATTTAATCAAATTTAATATATTAGTTTTGAGTAATAATGGAATTAGAAAAACAATTGTAGATGAAAATACTAACGATATAGAATTAGAGTGTTATAGTAATATAATAATGCGCGAAATTGAAGACTTACTTAAAGGAGAGGGAGAACTTAATAGTGAAGAAGCTATAAAAATCATCCTAAATATTCTAAAAAGAAATAAAGATAAAATAATTGCTGAAGATATTTTAACTAATAAATATTTATTTAATATATGTTTGGCCATGAAAAGTAAAACAGAATTAATAAATATGTTAAAAAATTTTAAAGTAAAGAGAAAATATTATCAACCACCTAATTTTGGAGATAAATTATCATTAATTTGGGAAGATGAATTATCACTCGAAACAATTTATCGAATAGAGTTAGCTTTAAATAATGGTAATGATGTAAAACTATATGAGATATTAAAAGATGATATTTATCCTGATGAAGAATATTATTATTTACCTGAAGGTTTAAAAGAAATAAATTATTATCCAGATTTTGTGCCAAAATCTAAAATTGCTTTTTATTTTGGTGAAGAGAATGTGATTAAAAAAATTGAAAAGCTAGCAAATAATAAAACCGTAGTATTTCCTAATTCTTTTGTAAAAATAAAAGGTAGTGCCAAACTTTTTGTCAAAATTAAAAGCTTGGAAATAAGCAAAAATATTATATTCGATGAACTTAAAGATTTTAAAATATTAGAAAGGACAAAAAACAAAATTGTTTGTCATTTAAGAAGCACTAATGAAATAATTACTTGCGATAGAGAGGCATTTATTAAAAATAAATGGGGTAATGATGTTGCTTTAGGTCTTTTAAAATTTAATCCAGATAAAAATTTATATATAGAACAATATATGAAAAAAACAGATGATAATGAATCGAAAACAAAACTTTTAGAGATAAGTTATGCTGATGTTTCAACTAAATATGGCGATTTTTGTTTGCATATAGAAAAAAATTATTATGGAAAAAGTTATAAAAGTCCTTATTTAACTTTATCTTTATGTTATGGTCATCATAATGAAGAAATCTATAAATTAGCAAATAATATTGATTATTCAGATTTTTGCTTATTTCAAACTAGAATAGTACCTTTTGCAGATTGTGAAAGATGGGATTTTGGTTCTTTTAAAAAACGCTGGTTTAGAGAATTTAGAAGTATCCTTAATCGTGATAGCATTTATAATAATGCAAAATATATAAGTTCGGCACTTTATACTTTCGAATCAAATGGTAATTATGGAGTAATTTTTATGAATGCAAAAATGAAATTACCTGAAAAATATATATTAACAGCATTATTATTACTTGAGGAATATGCTTATGAATATGAAAAAGAAGATTGGGATTCTAAAGCTTATATTGGGAATGGTAATGAGATGCTATTTTTATTAAAAAAAGACAAAAATGTAAGAGTTATTCATAAAGAATATATAGATGGAGTTTGGACAAAAAAAGAGTTTGAACCTATTTATGGAGAAAATCTAAAATTTACGAGAAAAGATTTTGAACAAATATTGGTTAATATTGAAAATTATTCTTTAAGTGATGATTTAAAAAAGTATGTAATTGATGAATTAAATACATTCTTAAACTTACATAATGAAAATCTTACGGAAATTAAAAGCATTTTAAAAGGATATGAATATAATGATTTGCTTAATAAATATTTTAAAGGTAATATTGCTTTAAATGTGGAGAGGTTGATAGAAGATATTATGAATAATTTTCATATTAGTATAGAAGAGTTAATAGGTAGTAAAGAAAAATTGGAGCAACTAAATAGCTTGCAATTGACGAGAAAGTTGAAAAAAGATTAAAAAACACTTGCATTTATTTCCTATTTATGGTAGATTATAAATGAACACGAAAGTGTTTTTTAAATTAATTAAAAAAGGAGAAAGCGTTATGGCAAAAAATGCGGAAGCAAAAAAAGAAAAAAAAGTTAAACAAACTAAAAATCTTAAAAAGAAAGAGAAAAAAACGAAAGTAAAAAAAGAAAGTTATATCGCCGGAGTTAAAAGTGAAATAAGTAAAGTTAAATGGCCTTCTAAACAAGAGGTTTTAAAATATACAATAGCTACAATAGTATTTATGGTAGTTTTAGCAGTATTCTTTGAACTACTAACCTTAATTATGGCTATGCTAGGTGGTGCTTAATGGAAAAAGAATGGTATGTTGTTAGTACTTATTCGGGACATGAAGCTAAAGTTAAAGAAAAACTAGAAGCTAAAGTTGAATCAATGGGTTTACAAGATTCAATATTTAGAATAATTATTCCCGAAACAACAGAAGTAGAAATTAAAGATGGCGTCAAAAAAGAAAAAACTAAAAAAATGTTTCCTAGCTATGTTTTAGTAGAAATGATTATGAATGATGAAGTATGGTATATTGTGCGTAATACCCCGGGAGTTACTGGTTTTATTGGTTCTTCAGGTAAGGGTGCGAAACCAACTCCTTTACTTCCTCAAGAAATTGATAAAATACTTGCTAATATGGGTATGAGTAGAGTTAATATAGAATCAGAAATGGCTGTTGGTGATAAAGTTAATATTGTTGATGGTCCATTTAAAGGTATGATGGGTAAAATTGATAATATCGATTTAGAAAATAATCGCTTAAATGTTTTAATTGATTTATTTGGTCAAGAAACTCCTGTAGAAGTAGAAGTTTATCAAGTTAGTAAAGCTTAAAAAATTTATCTTAATGATAAGTTTTTTTATTTTAAACTGTATAATTTATGTAAATAATCATAAAATAAAGGATTTTTTAAAGGTCTATAAGTAAAAATAGCATTACTTATAAAGCAAATACTAAAAATAAGTAAACCTAAACGTTCTAAATCAACATCATATTTAGTTTTTAATAAATGATAAGAAAGTACTTCACTTAAAGAAATACTAATAAAATAAATAATTAAAACTAAAATTAGATTATCTTTGGTATGAAGGATATATAAATAGATAGGGGTAAAAATAATTATGACTAAAAAACAACATAAAACTCCCGAAAGAGCATTAGCAAATAAAACGTTTTTGGTATTCTTATAGTATATTTTTTCTAAAATAGCCATCACGAAAAAAGATAAGATAATAATTTTATTATGTTCCCAAATACTTTCATTGACGGGAAAAAATAAAGAAGTAAAAAAGCAGGGAAATAAGTCATAAATAAAATGAAAAAGAACACTTAAACCAAAAATTAAAAAAATACTTAATATTTTAAACTTTTTTAAAGTCAAAGTTATCACCTAGTAATATTATAAGTTTAATTTAATTTAATATTCAAAATAGTTTTTAAATATGTTATAATGGTTTTGGAGGGATAAGTTTATGGAAGTTGTAAATGGATTAAAAAATCATGTTTTAGGACGTTTTAATCAAATATTAGACAATTTAGCGCAAGCTAATTTAGAAGATGTTGATAATCTTTTAAAATATTTTAATGGGGCACCAGTTTTAATCGATGGAGTTATTCATCATCCTTATAATGACCCTTTAATGGCCGCCCAATTAAATGCCAGATATTTAGAATTAACAGGCCAAAATCATCCGACTTATTTAAGAGAATTGCCCATTGTTGCAAATAGGTTATTAAATGATGAAGAAAAATTGTTAAAAGCGGGAGCTTATTTGCCATCTTATTTTGAGGCTGTTGCATCTTTAAAACAAGATGTTGAAGATTTAACAAATACTTCTAGCAGACATTAAAAAATAGTTTTGAAAATATTTCAAGACTATTTATTTTTCCATAGTACGAGCTTCTCTAGCACTTATTTTAACTTTAACACCATTAATTGTCTTTACTTGAACATTGGGTTTTTGTTTCATTTTAGTTGCATTTAAAGCATGGCTTCTTCTATTGCCAGTTAAAGGTTTTTTTGTTGTTACTTTTTTGGCCATTAGTTAACCCTCCTTTGGTTCATCGATATAAACTTTACCATAAAATGTATTAAAAGTCAATTTATTTATGCGCAATTTTAATAATATTTAGTCTAAATATTTAATTTAATGCGTATTATTAGTTAGGGAGAGTGAAAATAAATGAACTGTAAAATACCATTTACAAAAGATATTGAATTTGAACACAAATTACAAGAAATTACTTCTATTAGTTTAGAGCATGATTACAAGGTTGAAGATGGAGAGTTAAAAGGAAATTTTATTGTCGCGGGGGATTTTAAAAGTCATGAAGTAAGCATTAATAAAGAACCATTTTCTTATATATTGCCTTTTGAAATTGAATTAAATAATAATATTGATACTGATACTTTAGAGTTTATGATTGAAGATTTTACTTATGAAGTAATTGAAAATAAAATTTTAAGAGTCAATATCGATTTTCGAGTAATTGCAAGTGAAAAAGAAGTTAAAGAAGAAGAAAAGAAAATAGAATTTCAAGATATTGATACCGCTTTTTTAGATACGAAAGAAGATAGAGAAACAACAGAAGAAACTCTAGAAACACCTGAAGAAACAAAGGAAGAAAATAAAGAAGAAGATAATCGTAACTTCCAAAATGTTGAAGATACCATCATTAATAATGTTAAAGATGGGGATAGTTATGCAACCTACCATATTCATATGGTCAATAAAGGAGAAAGTGTTGAAACTATTTGTAGTATGTATAATACTAATATGGCTTTTTTAAGCGAATATAATGATTTAAACAATTTAAATGAAGGAGATAAATTAATTATTCCAGAAACTGATGAATAATCTAGAAGCTATTAGAGATAAATATAAACCATATCGTTTAACTAAAAAGAAAAATATTACCATTTTAGAATCAACAAGTGGCACTTATGTAGTTAAAGAAAAAAATAATGATAATATTAAAAAAGCTTATAATTATTTAATAAGTCGTAATTTTGATTATTTTCCCGAATTAAAAGAAGCTAATCGAAGTGATTATAATATTTTTGAATATATTGATGGAGTAAGTATGCCTAGAGAACAAAAAGCTATTGATATGATTGATTTAGTAGCATTACTCCATAATAAAACAACTTACTTTAAAGAAATAACTGAAGATAAATATAAAGAAATATATGAAAATTTAGAAAATAATATCAATTATGAACTAAATTATTATGATAATATGTATAATATGTTAATTGAAGAAGTTTATCCTTCACCTAGTCATTATTTGATGTTACGTAATATATATAAAATATTTGAAGCTTTAGATTATTGTAAAAATGAATTAGATGAATGGTATGCTAAAATTAAAGAAGATTTAAAAATCAGAGTATCTTTTATTCATAATAATTTAGAATTAGACCACTTTATTAAAAATAATAAACCTTATTTAGTTAGTTGGGAAAAATCTAAAATAGATACACCTATTTTAGATTTACTCACTTTTTATCAAAAAGAATATATGAATCTTAATTTCGAAGTTATTTTAAAAAGATATATGCACAATTATCCTTTAAGTAATGAAGAATTAAAATTATTTTTTATTGTTATTAGTATTCCACCCATAATAAATTTAGAAGGAGAAGAAAGACATGTTACTCAAGAAGCTAGAAAAAGATTAGATTATATATTTAAAACCGAAAATTTAGTTAAAGCTTTGACTAATGATGAGGGTACTTTGGATAAATAATCCGAAATAATAAATAGAATAAAAGAAATGTTTCAATAAGTAAAAGAAAAATATTAAATCTTAAGGGAAGAATTAAAGTTATTATTATTTGATAAAAGATTAAGATAGATAAAGCAAATATAGCTAAAATTGTAAATAACCCGCCTCCACCTAAATGATTAGGATTCATTTTAATCACCTATAAATAGTTTATGTCAAATATAATGAAAGATTTAGTTATAAGCCCACTATTTTAAGTAGAAATAAAAATATTTCTGCTTTTTTATGCACAAAATTAAATATTTATGATATAATGAGGTTGGATTTAGAAAGGCTATATTATGAAGAAAAAAGTTATATTTATGGGAACTCCGGAATTTGCAGTACCTATTTTAAAAACGTTAATTAAAATTAAAGATATCGAAGTTGTAATGGTCATTAGTCGAACGGATGCTTATGTGGGTCGCAAAAAAGAATTAAAAATGACCCCCGTAAAAGAAGAAGCTTTAAAAAATAAGATAGAAGTAAATACCCCAATTAAAATTGGTGATATATATACCAATATTAAAAATAAAGAACCCGATTTAATTGTAACTTGTGCTTATGGCCAAATTGTTCCTAAAAGTATTTTAGATATTCCTAAATTAGGCTGTATTAATGTTCATGCATCCTTACTTCCAAAGTATCGAGGAGGAGCCCCAATTCATCGAGCAATTATGAATGGGGATGCTATAACGGGAGTAACAATTATGTATATGGATGAAGGCATGGATAGTGGTGATATCATAAAAGAAGCTAAGATAGACATTTTACCCGAAGATAATGTCGAAACAATGCATGCTAAATTAAGTAAATTAGGAGCGCAAACTTTAGAAGAAGTTCTACCTTCTATCTTAGATGGGACTAATGAACGTGTTAAACAAAATGTTGAAGAAGTAACTTTTGCCAAAATAATTAAAAGAGAAGATGAACATTTAGATTTTCAGAAAAAAGCTTTAGATATTCATAATCAAGTGCGAGGTTTAAACTCTTGGCCTTTAGCTAATACTTTAATAAATAAAGAAGAATTTAAAGTTTTAGAAGGTTTTATTGGCGAAGATAAACCGCAAGATAAAGAAGCTGGAGTAATTTGTAAAATAACTAAAGAAGCTATAGGTATTACTTGTTTAGATAAAATATATTATATAACCAAAATAAAACCATTTGGCAAAAAGGTTATGTTAGTTAAAGATTATTTAAATGGAGTTAATAAAGATAAATTAATGGGTGCGAAAGTAGAGTGATTAATTTGTTAAAAGAAAAAATAAAAGAGTTAAAACAAACTAGTAAAGGAAAAGCTATTTTAAAATTAATAGGTTGGGGAATTTTCTTTTTATTAATTATTATTTTTATTTTAATATCGATGCTGATTACTTCTTTAAACGACAATAATATAAATAATATTGATAAAGGTAATCCAACTCCTGAAGAAGAAAAAATAAATGTTGAAGATATCCTAAGTGATTTAGTAAATAAAGATTTTACTTATACTTATGAAGTAAACACCGAAGCTGAAAAATATCTTTTTAAGGGTGAGAAAAAAGGCGATACCAATACGGGCTTTAAAGTAAGTAGTTTAAAAACAATTAATTATTATATTGATAATACCGGAATATATGAACAAACTACCGACAATAAAACATTAATTGAAGATTTTTATGCTAATTTAGAAGAACAATATTTAAAAGAAGATAGTTTAAAAGAATTATTAACTAGTTTAGAATATATAAGAGAAGATAATCTAAATACTATTAATTTAAGTTATCAAAATGAAGAATTAAAGATAACAGTTATTATTGAAAATAAATTAATAAAAACTATAAATATCGAAAAAAATGATACAGTTTATAATTTAGAATATAATTTCTAGGAGGAAAAAATGGATAGTTTATTTAATAGAGAACGCAGCGAATTAGAAGAATATTTTTTAAGTATTGGAGAGAAAAAATTTAAAGCTATCCAAGTTTTTGAATGGTTATATGAAAAGAAAGTTTGGAATATTCAAGAATTTTCTAATATTAAAAAAGAAGTTAGAGATAGATTAGAAAAAGACTTTACAACTACTTTAATTAAATGTGTTAAAAGACAAGTTGATAAAGATGTTAAAAAGTATTTATTTGAATTACAAGATAAAAATTATATTGAAGCCGTTTTAATGTATCACGATTATGGGATAAGTGTTTGTGTTTCTAGTGAAGTTGGTTGTAATATGGCTTGTAAGTTTTGTGAAAGTGGTCGGCAAAAAAAAGTACGCAATTTAGAGGCTAATGAAATTGTAGAACAAATACTCGTAATTGAGGAAATGGAAAATGTTCGCATTAGTAGTGTCGTTATTATGGGTATTGGTGAACCTTTAGATAATTATGATAATATCAGAAGATTTATTCGGATTATTAATGATGCTAAAGGTTTAAAAATTGGGGCAAGACATATAACTCTTTCAACTTGTGGGTTAGTTCCTAAGATTAAAGAATTAGCTCAAGAACAATTACAAATCAATTTGGCAATAAGTTTACACGCGCCAACTGATGAATTACGAAATAAACTTATGCCTGTAAACAAAGTGTATAATATTGACACTTTAATGGGGGCAATTAAAGAATATTTGCAACTTACTTCTAGACGAGTAACGATAGAATATGTTATGCTTAATAATGTAAATGATAGTATTGATTGTGCGAAAACTTTAGCGCATCTTTTAAAGGGGCTAAATGTTTATGTCAATTTAATTCCTTATAATGAAACAAATGCTAAAGAGTTTAAAAGAAGTAAAAAGGAAACTATTTTAAAATTTTATGATACCTTAAAAAAAGAAGGTCTAAATGTTATAATTAGAAGAGAATTTGGAAGCAAAATCGATGGAGCCTGTGGGCAATTAAGAGGAAGTGAAAGAATTTGAAGTCATTTTATTTAACGGATACAGGAAAAGTACGAAGTCATAATGAAGACTCCGTAACTATTTTAAAGAATGCTAATAACGAATATTTATTAATTGTCTGTGATGGTATGGGAGGACATCGTAAGGGCGAAGTTGCCTCATCGATGGCTATTGCTTATATGGGAAGTCGATTTAATAAATCTTCTTGTATTGGTTCGAAAATGGATGCTATAAACTGGTTAAAAGAAAGCGTTAATGAAATAAATCGCAATATATTAGAATATGCCCATAATAACCCTGATTCTACAGGAATGGGAACTACTTTAGTCGTGGCTATATATACTAAAGATTATTTAATCTATGGTAATATTGGGGATTCTTCGGGTTATGTTGTAAAAAATAAAAAATTATATAAAATTACCAAAGATCATACTTTAGTTAATTTATTAGTACAAGCGGGTAATTTAACCGAAGAAGAAGCTAAGTTCCATCCTAAAAAAAATGTGTTAATGCGCGCTTTAGGAGCTTCGGAAAATGCGGAGTTAGATGTTTTTGATGTCATTGATGAAAATATTGAAGCCTTATTCTTATGTAGTGATGGCTTAACTAATATGTTAAGTGATGAACAAATTGAAAAAGTGTTAAATGATGAAGAATTAGAAATAGAAGAAAAAGTTAGTAAATTAATTCGAAAATGTAATGCACGTGGGGGGACAGATAATATTTCGGTAGCTTATCTAGTAATAGAGAGGAGTAAAAACTAATGATAATGAAAGGGCAAAAGATTAGTGACCGTTACCAAATAATTAAGTCAATTGGCGAAGGGGGAATGGCTAATGTTTATTTAGCTTATGATACTATTTTAAATAGAAATGTAGCCGTAAAAATATTAAGAGGTGATTTATCTAATGATGAAAAGTTTGTAAGACGTTTTCAAAGAGAAGCTTTAGCTTCTAGTAGTTTAAATCATCCTAATATTGTCGAAGTTTATGATGTTGGGGAAGATAATGGTAATTATTATATTGTAATGGAATATATCGAAGGCAAACATTTAAAGAACTTATTAAAAAAACGCGGTAAATTAACTTTAAGTGAAGCAGTAGATATAATGATTCAAATTGCCGATGGCATGAGTGTAGCTCATGATGCTTATATAATCCATCGCGATATTAAACCTCAAAATATTATGATTTTAGAAAATGGTTTAGTTAAAATTACCGATTTTGGAATAGCTATGGCCATGAATGCTACTCAATTAACCCAAACTAATTCTGTAATGGGAAGTGTGCATTATTTACCACCAGAACAAGCTAATGGTCAAGGATCAACTTTACAAAGCGATATATATTCGATGGGAATTGTAATGTATGAGTTAATTACCGGCGAATTACCTTTTAAAGGCGATAATGCCGTAGAAATTGCTTTAAAACATTTAAAAGAACCAGTACCCGATATTCGTAATATTGTTCCTAATGTACCCAATAGTGTGGTTAATATAATTAAACGAGCAACTGCCAAAAATCCCAAAAATAGATATCATGATGCGCGGGAAATGTATGAAGATTTAAAAACATGTTTAGATGATGCCCGTAGTCAAGAAGAAATAATAACTTATGAATATAGTGAAAATGATACCGATGATACAAAATTAATGAAATTAGTTAAAAAAGAAAATAAAAATAAAGAAACCAAAAAAGAACCAAAAGAAGAAGTTGTAGCCAAAAAAGTAGAGATGGGAAGTGAAAAAGTGAAAAAGTCCAATAAAGTTGTGGTTATGTTAGCAGTTATATTTACCTTTTTAGTATTATTAATTACTTCATTATTCTTAATTCTTTCTTTAATTCAAGGAAAGAAAGACGAATCAATAATAGTTCCTAATATTGAGGGAATGAGTTTACAAGAAGCTGTTAAAACTTTACAAGATGAAGGTTTTAATATTGCCGAAGATTATGTTGAGGAAGCATCAACCACTGTAGAAGAAGGTAAAGCTATTGGAACTAAACCAGAAGTTGGGACCAAAAGAAGAAAAGGTACCGAAGTAACAATTAGAGTTTCTATCGGAGATGTTCAAGTAGAAATAGAAGATTATACAGGCCAAAATTATTATGAAATTAAAGGTAAATTAGAAGCTTTAGGTTTAATTGTTAGCTTAGAAGCAAAAGATACTAATCCGGATGAAGAACACGACCCATACGAAATAATTGGCCAATCAGTAGAAGCTGGAGAAAAATTATCTTTAGGGGAAACTATTATTTTGTATTATTCTAATAGTATTGTTTATCCCGATTTTACCGATGGTACTTATACAGTAGAAGATGTTAAAGAATTTGCCGAAAATTATAAATTACATTTAGATATTAAATATATGACATATACAGATAATAGTTATGAAGATGGCCAAATTGTTAAACAAAGTAGAGGTAAAGGTACACCAGTAAAAGATGGGGCATCATTTACAATTACGGTTGCCCAAAAAGATAATAGTGATGAAAATATTACCGATAAGTGTGAAGAGTTAGGTTTATGTTAAAAGGCAAGATTATTAAAAATATTAGTAATGATTATGTTGTTTTAGTTAATTCAACATTGATAAATTGCAAAGCTAGAGGAAAGTTTAGGATGGCTAATCTAACTCCTCTAGTAGGCGATTTAGTAGAAATAGATGAAAAAAATAATTATATCTTAAATATTTTAAAAAGAACTAATGAATTAAAAAGACCAAATGTAGCTAATATCGATGTCGCTTTAATTATTACAAGTTTAAAGAAACCGGATTTAAGTTTAACTTTACTAGATAAACAAATAGTAAGTATTATGCTTGCTAAAATAGAACCAGTTATTTGTTTTACGAAATTAGATTTATTAACAAAAGAAGAATTAAAAGAATTTAAAAGTATTTATGATTATTATAATAAAATTGGGATTAAAACTTTTGATAATGTTCATTTAAAAGATTTAATTAAATATTTAAGTCAAAAACAAGTTGTTTTAACTGGACAAACGGGAGCCGGTAAATCAAGTTTAATCAATAAATTAGATAGTTCTTTAAATTTAGAAGTTGGAGAGATAAGTGAAGCTTTAGGACGAGGCAAACATACAACAAGACATCGAGAATTTTATAAAATAAAAGATTTTTATGTTTGTGATACTCCCGGGTTTAGTAGTTTGGATTTAAAAGAATATAAAAAGGAAGATATTAAAAAGTGTTTTAAAGAATTTAATGATTATAAATGTGAGTATCAAGATTGTAATCATTTAAAAGAAGATAATTGTGCTGTTAAACAAGCCGTAGAAAATGGTAAGATTAGAAATAGTCGTTATCAAAGTTATAAAGAGTTTATAAAAGAGGTGGATTAAGTTTGAAAATAGCAGTTTCGTTTTTAACTTCTTATTATAGTAAAGAAAAGACTATTGAATTAATTACTAAAACTAATGCGGATTTTATCCATGTCGATATTATGGATGGAGGATTTGTCAATCATAAAAATACGGAATTAAATTTTGAAGGGCTTTTAGAAAATGTTTCTAAACCATTAGATATTCATTTAATGTGTTTTGATCCTATTATTTATATAAAGAAATTAAGTATTTTAAACCCCCAATATATAACATTTCATTTAGAAGCTACGAAAGATATTGTTAAAACAATTGAAGAGATAAAAATGTTAGGTATTAAAGTAGGAATGGCTTTAAAACCTAATACAGAAGTAAATGAAATTAAACCATATTTAGCATTAGTTGATTTAGTATTAGTTATGAGTGTGGAACCAGGAGCTGGAGGGCAAGAGTTTCAAGAAATGAGTATTAAAAAAATTAAAGAATTAAAAAATATAAGAGAAGAAAACAATCTTAAATACGCTATTGAAGTTGATGGGGGAATAAATGCTACATCGATAAATATGGTTAAAGATGTTGATATAGCAGTTGTTGGTTCTTATGTTTGTAAGTCAAATAATTATCAACAACAAATTGACAATTTAAAGTAAAAAATTACTAATTTTGCACAGTGAGTGGGCAAAATAGGGTATGAAAAAGGTAAAAATGCACAGTTTTTTCAAAATATTGTGCATTTTTCTTGTTTTTTGCTTAAAATAATGCTAAAATTAATTTGGTGAAGAAAATATGAAACCTTTTAAAGCTAATAATTTACCAATAAAATATAATATTGATAAAGAACTACTTTCTTTAATTGGAGAAGCTAATGAAAAATACGGAGAATATAAATCTAATTTAAAAAATTGTAAATTTGATTCAAGATTTTTTCTAGATTCAATAATTTTAAGTGAAAGTTTAAAATCAACGCAAATTGAAGGAACACAAATATCTCAAGATGATATGTATTATTTAAAATATATGCCTAATACGGATGATACAAAAGAAATCCAAAATTTAAAAAAAGTAATTGAATATGCTAAGGATAATTTGAAAGATACCAAAAAAATAGATATAAAATTTTTAAATAATATTCATAAAATATTACTTGATAGTGTAAGAGGAAGCAATAAAGAACCAGGACAAATTCGAACTATTCAAAATTGGATTGGTCCTAAAGGGTGTACAATAGATGAAGCAATATTTGTTCCACCTATTCCTGAAGAAGTTCCTATACTTTTAAATAATTTATTTGATTATATGAATGATTCATATATAGACCCAATATTTATAAATATGGCAATTTCGCATTCCCAATTTGAAACAATCCATGCTTATAGAGATGGAAATGGCCGATTAGGTAGAGCTCTTATACCTATACAGTTAGCTTTACTTACAGATGAAGAACCTATTTTATTTTTATCGGAAGTAATAGAATTATATAAACCAAGTTATCATAAATTTTTAAATGAAAGTCGCAATGGCAATATTTTAGGATTTATTAAATTCTTTTTACAATGTATTATAGAACAATGTAATAATAATATGGCTAAAATAAGTAGAATTCAAAACATTTATGAAAAAGATATGCGTTTAATAGAAACAATAAATAGTAATGCTGTTTATAGAATTATGCCCGCGATAATGCACCAAATAGTTTTCACAAAAAAAGAAATTGCTGAAGAATCTGGAGTTTCTCGAAATACAGTATCTATATTGATTGATAAATTAGAAGAATTGGGAATTTTAGTTAAAGGCTCTATTTATGCTAAATTAAGTTATAAATATAAAGAAATGTATAATGTGTTTGTAGGAAGAGATAGTTAATTTAAACTTTTAAAGCAGTAAAAATAAATTTAACTGCTTTTTTATATTCTTGAAAAATTTTTCTTGCAATAATTTATATTATTTGATATACTTAAAATATAAAAAAAGGGTGATATTTTGAATCAATATTTTACAAATAATCCTAACTTAAAAAGTCAAGAGATAACAATTAAATATACTTATAATAATCATGACTATATATTTTTAAGTGATAATGGGGTATTTTCTAAAAATAAAATTGATTATGGTAGTAGAGTATTAGTAGAAACTTATTTAAAGAATAAAAAAGATATTAAAAACTTTTTAGATGTTGGATGTGGTTATGGTTTTATAAGTATTGTATTAGCTAATGAATTAAAAATAAATGCTATGGGGGTTGATGTTAACGAGCGAGCCATAAAGTTAGCACAGATAAATAGTTTAAAAAATAAAGTTAAGGGAGATTATTTAGTTAGTGATGTGTATAGTAATGTCAAGCAAACTTTTGATTTAATAATTACTAATCCTCCGATTAGAGCAGGTAAACAAGTTGTTTTAAAAATATTAGAAGAAGCCCATAATTATTTGAATAAAGATGGAGAATTATGGTTTGCAATACGTAAAGATCAGGGAGCTAATAGCATAAAAAAAGCTTTAGAAAATTTATATAAAATTACGTTAGTAGAAAAAAATAAAGGTTTTTATATTTTTCTTGCAAAAAATAATTGACAAGGGTTTATTTTCTTGATAAAATTTTAAATTGGTGATATATTTGTTTTTTCTTTAAAAAGCACTAAAAATTAGATATTGGGGTGAAACACGTGGCTTATAAGATTGAAAAATTTGGAGATCACAGAGAAAGAAGATCTTTTGCAACTTCCAAAAATACTATGGAGTTACAAGATTTATTAGAGATTCAAAAGAAAAGTTACCAAGAGTTTTTAGAAGTAGGAATTAAAGAGGTATTTGAAGATTTATTTCCCGTCGAATCTTTTACCGGCAATATTTCTTTAGAGTTTGGTGATTATTCCTTTGAAGAACCTAGGTATTCCATAAAAGAGGCCAAAGAAAGAATGGTCAATTATGCAGCACCTTTAAAGGTTCAAGCTCGAGTATATATCCATGAAACTGGAGAAGTAAAAGAACAAGAAATATTTTTAGGGGATATGCCTTTAATGACGGAGGCTGGTACCTTTATTATCAATGGTGCCGAAAGAGTTATTGTTTCCCAATTAGTTAGAAGTCCATCTATTTATTTTAAAAGAGAGATTGATAAAAATGGGCGGAGAATTATAAGTGGGGAAGTTATACCTAATAAAGGTACTTGGTTAGAATATGAACTTGATGCTCGTAATATTATGTATGTAAGAATTGATAGAACAAGAAAAGTTCCTGTTACAACATTTTTAAGAGCTTTAGGTTTATCTAATGATGAAGATATTTATCAAGTATTTGGGGAAAATGATTATTTAGTTAATACTATTGAAAAAGATAATACCAAAAATACAGATGAAGCTTTAATTGAAATATATGAAAAATTAAGACCAGGAGAACCAGCAACACTAGATAGTAGTAAAAACCAATTAGTTACAAGATTTTTTGATAGATTTAGATATGATTTAGCTAAAGTAGGTCGTTATAAATTTAATAAAAAATTAAATGTAGTAGATAGATTACTAGGTTGTACTTTAGCCGAAGATATTAAAGATGGTAAGAAGGTTGTGGTAGCTAAAGGGACTTTAGTTACAAAAGATGTTTTAAATACTTTAAAACCAATATTTGCTAATGGTTATAATGTTAAAGAAACAATTATTAATGAAGAACTTGACCAATATAATAAAATTCAAGAAGTTTTAGTATACAATAAAGAAAACCCTGATAAAGTAATTAAATTAATTGGTAATGATCAAAGTGTTGATGTTAAGAGATTAACAATACCGGATGTATATGCTTCTGTATCTTATTACTTAAATTTACAAGATAATATTGGTAGTACTGATGAAATAGATAATTTAGGAAATCGAAGAGTTAGACAAGTTGGTGAATTAATTCAAAATGTTTTTAAAACTGGTATGGCTAGAATGGAAAGAGTAGTAAGAGAGCGAATGACTACCCAAGAACTTGATAGTTTAACACCTAAAACTTTAATTAATATAAGACCAGTAACGGCGGCTTTAAAAGAATTCTTTGGTTCATCTCAATTATCTAAGTTTATGGATCAAATTAATCCAATCGCGGAATTAACCGATAAAAGACGTCTATCTAGTTTAGGTCCTGGAGGTCTTTCAAGAGATAGAGCCGGAATGGATGTAAGAGATGTCAACGCATCCCATTATGGTAGAATATGTCCAATTGAATCACCTGAAGGTCAAAATATCGGCTTAATTACTTCTTTAGCTGGTTATGCCAAAATAAATGAATATGGCTTTATTATGACTCCTTATCGCAAAGTTAAAGATGGAGTTGTTACAGATGAAGTTGTCTATATGACGGCTGATGAAGAAAACGATTATTATATTTCCCAAGCAACTGTCGAACTTGATGACAATAATCGCATTAAAAATGAGGAAATTTTATGTCGTTTAAATGGCGATAACGTAATGGTTAAAAGAGAAAATGTTAATTATGTCGATGTAGCACCAAGTCAAATTGTAGCTATTACAACTTCTTGTATTCCATTCTTGGAATATGATGATGCTAATAGAACACTGATGGGTGCCAACATGCAAAGACAAGCAGTTCCCCTTCTTACTAGTGAAGCACCAATTGTTGGTACAGGTGTAGAATATATCGCGGCGAGAGATTCTGGTTCAACAATTGTTTGTAAGGCTGATGGAGTTGTAGAATATGCTGATTCTCGTAAAATTGTTGTTAAAAATGCGAAGGGTAAAGATACTTATTATCTAGCGGATTTTGAAAGAACTAATGCTTCAACTGCTTTAAATCATCATCCTTTAGTTAAAAAAGGTGATAAAGTTCATCGGGGAATGGTTATCGCAGATGGACCATCTACCGAAAAAGGTGAACTAGCTTTAGGTAAAAATATGACTGTTGCTTTCATGACCTTTAATGGCTATAATTATGAAGATGCTGTTATCTTAAATGAAAGATTAGTTAAAGATGATGTTTATACATCATTACATATAGATCACTATGATATCGATTGTCGCGATACTAAACTAGGGCCAGAAGAAATTACCAGAGATATTCCAAATGTGGGTGAAGAAGCTCGGAAAAACTTAGATTCTTCAGGTATTGTTCGAATTGGTACCGAAGTTAAAGAAGGAGATATCTTAGTTGGTAAAGTTACTCCTAAGGGTGTTCAAGAATTAACTAGTGAAGAAAAATTATTACATGCGATATTTGGTGAAAAAACAAGAGAAGTAAGA
>CANQOE010000002.1 GCA_947625315.1 uncultured Bacilli bacterium
CAGTTCTTCTCTCTTAATTGACCCAACTATGTTATTGACAGTTAATGATTGGAAGAAAATCATTCAAAAACCGAAGGAATTAAATTCTAAAAAATATGTTTTAAATTGTTTTTTAGGAGAATTAGCAGAAGATAGAAAGAAAGCAATTTCAGATTTTGCTAAAAAAAATGACTGTGATATAATTGATGTGTTTGATATAAACAGTCCATTTTATAATATAGGACCAAGTGAATTTTTATATTTAGAAAAAAATGCTTTTCTTATTTGTACAGATTCTTTTCATTCATCAGTATTTTCTATATTGTTTGATAGACCTTTTGTTGTCTTTGAAAGAGAATCAAAGACTTTAAAGGATATGTCATCAAGAATTGATAATTTATTAGAAAAATTTAAATTAAAAAATAGAAAATATAATGGTAAAGAAATAACTAGTGATAATTTAAATCATGACTATAAAGATGCTTATAAGATTCTTGAAGATGAAAGAAAAAAAAGTGATGAGTTTTTAAGAAAATCACTTGATATAAAGGAGGATATTCATGAAAAATAAATATACTGATGAAGTTAATTTTCAGATTTTGATAAGTTTATTAAAAGCCAATAATATAAAAAAAGTCATTGCTAGTCCTGGAACCACAAATATTAATTTTGTAGGAAGTATTCAAAATGATGATTATTTTGAAAAGTATTCTTGTGTTGATGAGCGTTCTGCTGCTTATATGGCTTGTGGCATGGCTGCTGAAAGTTTAGAACCAGTAGTTTTAGTTTGTACAGGGGCTACTGCTTCAAGAAATTATTTGCCTGGATTAACAGAAGCATTTTATAGAAAATTACCTGTAATTGCTATTACTGCTGCTCAACATTTTGGTAGAGTTGGACAAAATGTTCCTCAAGTTATTGATAGAAGCGGACAACTAAATGATATAGTAAAGTTAAGTGTTCAAATTCCAGCCGTCCATTCAGAAGAAGACAAATGGGATTGTAATTTAAAAATTAATAATGCTTTAATGGAATGCAGAAGAAATGGCGGAGGACCTGTTCATATTAATATTGCTACAACTTATAGTGAAAATTTTAATGTTGAAAAGTTACCTGATACGAGAGTAATTAAAAGAATTGAATATTTTGATAAATTACCCGAATTAAAAAATAAAAAAATAGCTATTTTTGTTGGAAATCATCAAAAATTTAGTAAAGATTTAACTGAGGCTATTGATTTATTCTGTGAAAAATATAATTCTGTAGTTTTATGTGATAGAACTAGTAACTATTTTGGAAAATATAAAATAATTGGAAATATTTTAACTGACCAGTCACAATATAATTCTAATGTAAAAACTATGGATATACTAATTGATATTGGTAATGTTTCAGGTGCTTATTTAAGTATAGCACCTAAAGAGGTTTGGCGAGTAAATTTAGATGGTGAAATAAGAGATTATTCTAAAAAAACAACTTATGTTTTTCAAATGAATGAATTAGATTTCTTTAATAGATATAATTCTATTTCAAATAGTAATAGTGATACATCATATTATAATAATTGGAAAATGGAAGTTGATAAGTTAAGAAATAATCTTGATGATAATAGTTTACCTTTTTCTAATATTTGGATTGCTAAAAATACTATAAATTTACTACCAGAAGGAGCAATACTTCACTTGGGAATACTTAATAGTTTAAGGTCTTGGAATTTTTTTGATACCGATAAAAAAATATATGGATATTCAAATACTGGTGGTTTTGGAATTGATGGTTGTACATCTTCTTTGATTGGAGCATCACTTGCTAATCCTAATAAAAATATATATGGAGTAATTGGAGATTTATCTTTCTTTTATGATATGAATTCTATTGGAAATAGATATGTTGGAAATAATATAAGACTAATGATAATCAATAATGGTTGTGGAACAGAATTTCATAATTATAATCATCCTGGTTCTAGATGTTTTGGAGAGGATGTTGGAAAGTTTATAGCAGCTGATGGACACTTTGGTAATAAATCAAAAACTCTTTTAAAAAATTATGCTGAGGCTTTAGGATTTAAATATATATCAGCATCAAATAAAGAGGAATATTTAAATAATGTAAATGACTTTATTTTAGGAGAGAGTGATAAATCCATTATCTTTGAGATATTTACAAATGCTGATGATGAAAGTAATGCAGTAAAAGTTATTCATAATATAGAAAAGCAAAATACTGTTCTTGTAAAACAAGCAATAAAAAAAGTTATTGGAGAGAAGGGAACTGAAAAACTAAAAAAAATATTAAGGAAGTGATAAGGTGAGTAGTAGTACTCAAAGGAAAACTGGTGTGATATTATCGTATGTTTCTTTAATAGTAACGATTGTTATTCAACTTTTGTATACTCCAGTTTTAGTAAGAACTTTAGGACAAAGTGAATATGGTATTTATTCACTTGTTGCTAATATAATAGGTTATTTAACTCTACTTGATTTTGGGTTTGGAAATGCCATAACTGTTTTTACAGCAAAGTATCGAGCCAAGAAACAATATGAAGAAGAAAAAAAATTGCATGGAACAGTTGCAATATTATTTAATATTATAGGAATTATAACAATTTTTTTAGGGCTAGTTTTATATTTTAATGTTCAAAATATATTTGGTGCTAGCATGACAGTTAGTGAGATTCAAAAAATGAAAATTATGATGTTAATTTTAACATTTAATTTAGCTATAACATTTTCATTTAGTATATATTCATCAATTATAACTGCTTATGAAAAATTTATTTATCAAAAAGTTAAAGCAATTATTGCATCAATTATTAAACCATTGATAATGTTACCATTACTATTTTTAGGATTTAAATCTATTACAATGTGTGTTGTAATTACAATTATTAATTTATTTGTATTAATTACTAATTATATTTTTTGTAAAAGGAAATTAAAAATTAAAATTAGATATAATGGAATTGATAAAAAAATTCTAAAGATGGTATTTGGATATTCATTTTTCATATTTTTAAATATAATAGTTGATAAAGCCAATTATAGTGTAGACCCTGTTATTTTAGGAACTTTGTATGGTACATCTGTTGTATCGATTTATTCAATAGCTAGCAATTTAGACCAATTTTTTATAAATATATCAACTGCTGTTAGTGGTGTATTTTTACCAAAGATGGCTAAACTTGTAGTTGAAAAAGTAGATGCAAAAGTTTTAACCAATGAATTTATTAAAGTAGGAAGAATTCAATATTATATTATATTTTTAATATGTAGCGGTTTTATATTGGTAGGTAAGACATTTATTAATTTATGGGTAGGAAATGTTTATAATGATGCGTATTATATTACTTTATGTTTAATTATACCAGCATGTGTACCGTTGATTCAAAATATTGGATTAAGTATAATGGAAGCCATGAATAAACATAAATTTAGAGCTTTAGTTACGTTTATCATGTCAGTATTCAATATAGTTATAAGTATATTTTTAGCAAAAAAATATGGAGCAATTGGGGCTGCAATTGGTACTACTATTTCAATAGTTCTTTGTAATTGTATAATAATGAATATATATTATTATAAAGTAATAAAAATTAATGTTATTGAATTTTGGAAAAATATATTAAAAATGACAAGTTATTTTCTTATTCCTTTAGGAATAACATTAATTATTATGTATATAACGAAATTTAATGGAGTATTGAATTTATTAGTATATGGTTTTATCTATACAATATTATATATATTAATATGTTATTTTGTAGTATTTAATGATTATGAAAAAGATTTAGTAGATGATTTTTTAATAAAAATAAAGTTAAAAAAGAAAAAAAATAAAGATTAATTTATTAAAAAATTACAAATATTTTTAAAATTTTGAAATTAATAATAGTTTAAATATAAAAAAAAGAGATGGGAGTTATAATTATGAAAAAAGTTAATTTAAAGTCAACCTCAAAGGGAGAAAATAAAAATAACAATGTAAAAAAGAAAGAAAAAAACTATAAAATTCAAATGTTAAGAGCATTTGCAATTATAATGGTATTACTCAGTCATACATCTCCAGATGGATGGATTTTCAAAGTTTATTGCAGACCAATTTGTAATTTAAGTGTAGGAGTTTTTGTATTTTTGTCCGGATATTTAACAAAAACAGAAAATGAAAATTGGTTTTCATTTTGTAAAAAACGAATATTAAAAGTTCTAATACCTTATATTATATGGTCACTTTTATATAGTTTCTTTAGTTATAAAGACCTAAATCAAGTTTTGTTTAATTTAATAACTACAAAATCTGCAGGAACTTTATATTATATTTTTGTATATATTCAATTAGTATTATTAACTCCAGTGCTATCTAAGATAATTAAATCAAAATATCGATGGACAGTTTGGCTTATTTCACCAATATCACTTTTAATTTTTAAATATTACTTTTTAATAAGTGGAGTTGAAATGAATTATTATGTATCTTTGATTTGGGATGTTTGTAGTTTAGGCTGGATATCATATTATTATTTAGGATTATTAATAGGAAATAAATTAACTAAGATTAAATTTAATTATAAAGCGGTGTTAGTATTATTTATAATTTCAATTCCATTACAAATGTTAGAAGGTTATTGGTTCCATATTATGGGAGACTTTAATTGTGGAACCCAATTAAAATTTACTAGTTTAATTTCATCTTCTTTATTTTCAATACTTTGCTATTATTATATAACAAATGATAAATATAAATATAAGAATAAATTATTAGTATTTATTGGGGATTGTTCTTTTGGAATATATCTATCCATGATTTTTGTAATTCGTATTTTGATAAAATTAAAAGTTTATTCATATTTACCTTTTGGAATTAGTTCTTTAGTTGTTTTATTAATTTGCATATTAGGTATTGCTATTGGCAAGAAAATATTAGGAGAAAAATTTAGTAAATATCTTGGGTTATCGTAATAGGAGGATTTGATGAGAGAGTTTAAAAAAGTTACAGTAATTGGAGCCAATGGGGCTGTTGGAAGTGGAGTATCAGGAATATTTGCATCTTTTGGAGGTGCTTTAGTTTATGTTGTTGCAAGAAGTAAGGAAAAAGCAGAAATTGCTAAAACTAAGGCTAGCAAATCGGTTAAAGCCTCATCTATTGAAGAAAGAATAGTTCCTAAAACTTATGATGATTTAAAATTTTGTATTGAAGAATCTGATTTAATATTTGAATCAGTTGCTGAAAATTTAGAGATAAAAAAAGAAATTCATGAAACGATAGCAAAATATGCTAAAGAAGGAACGATAATAGGAACAGGAACTTCTGGTCTTTCAATTAATGAACTTAAAGAATGTTATCCTAACTATTTAAAGAAAACTTTTTTTGGTATTCATTTTTTTAATCCTCCATATAGTTTAACTTTATGTGAACTTATACCTACTAAAGATAATAATGATAAGTCTACTTTGGAATTAGAAGAATACTTAGAAAAAAAATTATTTCGAAAAGTTATAAAAGTTAAAGATGTTCCAGCATTTTTAGGAAATCGTATAGGTTTTAGATTTATGAATATGGCATTAGAATATGCTTATAAATATCAAGATGAAGGTGGGATTGATTATATAGATTCAATATTAGGACCATACACTGGTAGAAACATGCCACCTCTTGCAACAGTTGATTTTGTTGGCTTAGATATTCATAAGGCTATTGTTGATAATATATATGAAAGTATAAAAGATGATAATTTTAAATTGCCAGAATATGTTAATGATTTAGTTAAAGAAAATAAAATCGGTTTAAAAGTGAATGAGGGACTATATAAAAAATCTGAAGATTCTAACTTAGTTTATGATATAAAAACTAATAGTTATAGAGAAATACAAAAATATAACTTTAACTTTAAAGAAAAAGCAATAGAAGAATTTAAAAAGGCTAATTATAAAGAAGGATTTAATTATATTAAAAATGATACTTCTTCTGAAAGTAAAATTTGTTTGACCTTTCTTTTAGATTATATAGTTTATGCAATTGAATTATCTAAAGAAATAAGTGAAAAAATTGAAGATGCTGACATTGCTATGGTATGTGGTTTTAATTGGCTTCCACCTCTTTCCTTAATTGAAGTTTTAGGTGGTAAAGATGAAGTAATAAAATTATGTTGTAAATATCTAGAAAAGAAAAATTATAAAAAGGTATTTGAAGAAATTATTTCTAGTAAATATGATTATCGAAGTTTTATAAGGGCAAAGGAATAGGAGAATTTATGAGAGATGTTTATGTTTTAGGAGGAGTTCAAACAGATTTTGAAAGAAATTTTAAAAAAGAGGGTAAAGGAGTATTAGCCTTATTAAAAGAAGTAAGTGATGATTTATTTGAAAAAACAATTATTAAAGAGCAAGATGTTAGAGATTTAAATAAAAAAAATAAAATTGCTTTATTTATTGGCAATTTTGCAGCAGAATACTATATTAATCAAGGACATTTAGGTCCATTGATGACAGAAGTTAATGATTGTTTTTATGGAGTACCATCAGCGAGATATGAAGCAGCCTGTTCTTCTAGTTCCGTTGCTATAGATGCAGCAATTACAAAAGTAAAATCTGGTGATTATGATGTTGCAATTGTAATTGGTTTTGAACTTATGAAAACAGTTAATTCGAAAGTTGGAGGAGATTTTTTAGGACGAGCAGCTTTATATGATGTTGAAGCAAAAGGAATAGAATTCCCTTTTCCAAAATTGTTTGGTAAATTAGCAGAAGAAACTATTAAAAAATATAATTTAGATGAAAAAAGATATTATGATAATTTAGCAAGTATTTCAGTAATTAATTATAGCAATGCTAAAAGAAATCCAAATGCTCAAACAAGAAAATGGTTTATGGATAAATTACAAGCGAATAGTAGAGGTATTGAAACAAACGCATATGTTGGAACATTAGCAATTTCTGATTGTTCTCAAGTAACAGATGGTGCTGCTTGTGTAGTCTTTGGAAGTGAAGAATTTTTAAAAAGTAAAAAAGAAAACTTAAATGATTATCCAATTGTAAAAGGATATGGACATAGAACAGCACCATTTATTTTTGAAAATAAAATAAAAGAAAGTAAAAATAACAATTATATTTTACCATGGACAAGACAAGCGGTAGTTGATGCATATGAAAGAGCTAATTTAAGTGTAGATGATATTGATGTATTTGAAACACATGATTGTTTTACATCAAGTGAATATATGGCAATTTCAGCCTTTGGCATTACAGAACCAGGACAAGAATATGAAGCAATAGAAAGTGGTAAGATAGCCTTTGATGGGGAGAAGCCAATCAATCCTAGTGGTGGTTTAATTGGATGTGGTCATCCAGTAGGAGCAACTGGTGCTAGAATGATGTTGGACCTTTATAAACAAGTAACTAATCAAGCAGGAGAATATCAAATAAAAAATGTTAAAAATGCTATGATGTTAAATTTAGGTGGTACAGCAACTACTAATTATTGCTTTATAATTGGTAAAAAATAAAAATGTAAAATTGGAATTTATTGATATCTATAATAATAGATGATATAATACAATGTATTAAAAACGTATATAGAAAGGATTTGAAAAGTTATGAGAAAGTTAACAATTAGTCAACCATGGGGGGGGCTTAGAGAAATAATTAGTGAACTATTTGCAATAGACGTGAAAAATTTGGTGAATAACCAGAATTTTTCGCGTTTTATTATGCAAAATAATTGATAGGGGTGAAAAAATGAAAATAACTAGATATATTAAAGAATGTTTAAAATTATTAAGGACAAAGGAAATCAAACCTATAATAATTACTAAAGATAATTCAGAATTATTGCTTGGAAAAGTAGCTTTAATAACAGGAGGCAGTTCAGGTATAGGTTTAGAAATTGCTAAAAAGTTTTTAAGTTGTGGTTGCAAAGTAGTTATAAGCGGAACTAATGAAGAAAAAATGAAAAAAATTTGTAATGAGTTGAATAATAAAAATTTAAAATATATAGTTTTAAATGTTTTAGATGTAAAGAAAATGCCAAATAAAATTGCAAAAGTAGTAGATATGTTTGAGGAGAAAAGAATAGATATATTAGTTAATTCTGCAGGATTAGTTTCTAAAAGTAGTTTTTTTGATATGACAGAAGAGGAATATGACAAAATTATGGATACTAATGCAAAAGGAACATTCTTTATGTCAAAATATGTAGGACAATATATGATAGATAATAAAATAAAAGGCCATATTTTGAATTTATCTTCTTCATCTTCTTTAAGACCAGCCTGGACACCATATCAGATATCCAAATGGGCTGTTAAAGGGTTAACACTTGGATTAGCCGATATTTTTATAAAACATGGAATAGTAGTTAATGCAATTGCTCCAGGTCCTACTGCAACTCCAATGCTAAATATGAAAGATGGGGATTCAATTGAAATACCAGATAACCCATCTGGAAGATATGCAACTCCTATTGAAATAGCAAACTTAGCAGTTTTTATGGCTAGTAGCATGGGTGACTTAATTGTAGGCGATACTTTTTATATTACTGGTGGAAGTGGCACAATAACTTATCATAATTAATATTAAAAAAATTATAGTAAATTAAAAAATGTAACTTTTTAGTAAAAGGCATAATATAAAATTAGTTATTGCATTTATTATTTATTTTTCTAATAACCTTTAGCAATTTCAGCCTTTGATATTACAGAACTAGGCCGAGAATACGAAGCAATAGAAATTTTAGAGAAAGCCGATAAATCAAAGTGGTGGTTCAATCGGATGTGAATATTTCTGTAGGAACAACTGGTGCTATAATGATATTGGGCCTTTATAAATAAGTAACTAATCAAGTATGGAAATATCAAATAAATGCTATGATGTTAAATTTAGGTGGTGCAGCAACTACTAATTATTGTTTTATAATTGAAAAAAAATAAAAATGTTAAATTAAATTTTATTGATATGTATAATAATTGATGATATAATACAATGTATTAAAAGCATTTAATGGAAGGATTTGAAAAGTTATGAGAAAGTTAACAACTAGTCAACTATGGGGGGGGCTTAGAAAAATAATTATTGAAATATTTATAATAGACGTGAAAAATTTGGTGAATAACCAAAATTTTTCACGTTTTATTATGCAAAATAATTGATATAGTAGAAAGGAGAAATTTAAATGAAAGAAAAATTGAAGAAAATTAATATAAAATTAGTTATTGCGGTTATTATTCATTTTTTAATAACCTTTATTACAGATAGAAATATATTTGTCTTTTCAAAAATTAATATTCCTAATTATATTTTTTGTAAAATAATACTATTGTTTTTATTAACATTATTATGGAAGTTTATGTTTAAATTATTTCAAAAAGATAAAAATGCTATTAGTTATTTTAAAAAATTCTTATTATATATTATTCCAATTTTTGTTTTATTACTTTTATGTTGGCCAGGTACTTGGACAGGTTCAGATGTAGATTTATTTTATTCTTATGCTATAGAAGGTAATTACTTATACTATCTTAATTATTTAACTTCCGTTTTTTATATGATATCCTATATGTTAATTCCAGTTGCTAGTGGTGCTATAGTTGTTTTAACCATAATTTTTGGAATAACATTTTCTTATATATTAAAGAATCTCAATGATATTTATAAAAGTAAGATTACATATTTACTAATAATTCCTTTCTTTATGTTAAATACTTTATTTTTTACTTTTTATGCCAATAGACCTATTATGTTTGGAGTTACATATTTATTACTAATCAGTATTATTTTGATAGACAAAATAAAAAATAATTCTTTGACAAACAAGAAATTATTTGCTTTAATGATTTTAACAGGAATAACATCTTATTGGAGAAGTGAGAGTATTTACTTAATATTGGCAATACCTTTATTTATTTTTATAGTATATAAATTAAAAGTAAATTTAAAGAATATTGCTAAAATATTTGGCTTTACTATTCTAAGTTTTTCAGCTATTTCATTACCTCAAAAAATATATGAATATACTGTTGACTATGTTACATTAACATCTAGAAATTCGGCTATATATATTTTACCTTTATCTTATATGTTAACAATGGACTTAAAAGGCGAGAATTTGGAAGAAGATTTGGCTAAAATTGATAAAGTTATTGGAATAGAAGAAATGAAAGAATATCCTTCATTTAATGATACATATTGTATTTGGAAAAGTAATTGTAAAAAAACTGATTATACTAAAGAAGAATATAAAGAATTTCAAAAAGCTTATTTTGATGTAATACTCAATAATTTTCCTGAATTTTTAAAAACAAGAACATTAACTTTTATAGGTGCAAGTGGTTTATATAATAATACTTTTACAACCAAAAATTTATATGATGAAAATAATCAGATAATGTTTGAAAGAGAAGATACTAGACCATTTATTACTTATAAGATACGAAAGACTATTTATTCAGTTTTAGAAGGAAGATTTGATGAAGGACGTTCTATTCTTCCATATAGATTATTAAATAATTTATTAATACCTTTATTAATTATTGGGGCATTATTTATATATTCAATTATCAAAAAGAAATTATTTTACTTTTTATTATCAGGAATGTTAATAGGTCATACTATGATAGTTTTCTTTACAGCCCCTGCTAATTATTCTATGTATTACTTTAATGTTTATTTGGTTGGATTAGTTATTGGAATTATATTTTTAATTGACTTTATTTATTATAAAAGAGAAAAGAAAAGTTATGTTTTAGAGTTATCTAAAAGCAAAAAAAAAACTAAGAAAGAACCTTCAAAGATAAAAAAACTAATAATTCAGGCTTTTAAATTCTTTGGAATATCTGGAATAGGATGGTTAATTGACTTTACATCTTATACTATTATGACAAGTTTACTAAAAATAGATATTATGATTGCTAATATTATAAGTTCATTTTTTGGAATTACTTTTGTTTATTTAGTTTCAACTAGAAAGTTGTTTCAAAATAACAGTAAATATAATTTAAAAGTAAAATATGTTGCTTATATATTATATCAAATAGTATTTGTTTTATTAACATCTTATATAATGACTTTAATAAAGAAATATTTATTAGGGTTTGATATAAATTTTGTCATTAATTATGTTGATATTATAACCAAAATAATAGTCACTCCATTTACTATGTTAATTAATTTTATAGTTATGAAAAATTTAATAGAGAGGATTTAGTTGTATGAAAAAGATAATGGTTTTTATACCAATGTATAATTGTGAAAAGCAAATAATTAGAGTTTTAAAACAATTTGATGAAGAAATTTTAAATTATATTGAAGAAATAGTAATAGTTAATAATCGAAGTACAGATGATGGAGAAAGAAAAGTTATTGAATTTAGTAAAAAGAATAAAATAGGTAAAAAATTAACTTTGCTTAGAAATAATGAAAATTATAATTTAGGTGGTTCTCATAAGGTAGCTTTTGATTATGCTATTAATAATAAATATGACTATTTAATAGTTTTACATGGTGATGACCAAGGAAGTATTCATGATTTATTACCATTACTTAAAAATAAAGAATATGAAAATTATGATTCTTTACTTGGGTCAAGATTTTTAAAAGAATCTAAATTAAAAGGATATTCAAAATTTAGAACTTTTGGGAATATTGTTTATAATTTTGCTTTTTCTATATTATTGGGAACTAAAATTAAAGATTTAGGTTCAGGATTAAATATGTATAAAGTTGAATCTTTAAAAAGTAAATATTATCTCAAATATCCAGATAAATTAACTTTTAATTGTTATATGCTACTTGCTATTAAATCGTATAATCAAAAAGTTAAATATTTTCCAATAACTTGGAGAGAAGATGACCAAGTTTCGAATGTTAAAATGGTATCTCAAGCTTTTAAAACAATTATGATACCAATTAAATATTTGTTTAAAAGAACTAAATATTTAGAAAGTGAACATAGAGATAAAATAATAGATAATTATAGTGCTAATGTTATATATACTAATAAAAAATGAATGAGGAGATTTTTCATGAATAGATATTTTAATGTTTCAATAAAGGTTAACAATTTGTCAACCATGGGGGGGGCTTATCAAAAAAATAATGTAATTGCTTTAATACAAAAAATTAAAAAAACACTTAATTGTGTTTTTAATAACTATTTGAATATTATTTATATGAATGGAGTTTATTTTTCATATGAATAAGAAAATTCAAATTTTAAGAGCAATTGCAATTATTGCTGTTCTAATAACTCATACTTACTATACATTAAATAAAGAAATAGAATTAATATTTTTTCCTATTTGTGGTTTTGGAGTTGGAATATTTTTGTTTTTATCTGGATATTTAACTAAAATTAATAAAAAAAGTTATAAAGAAACAATTTTAAAAAGATTAAAAAAACTCTTAATTCCTTATGTAATTTGGACTTTAGTATTTAGTTTTGCGAGAAATAATCTTAACATAATTAAAAATTTGCTTTTGGCAGATGAACCAACTATCTTTTATTATATTTTTATATATATAGAATTAACATTGTTAACACCTTTTATAGTAAAATTATTAAAATCAAAATATTGGATATTAGGATTTGTTATAACACCAATTTCTATACTTATTACTAATTATCTGTTCCCATTTGTTTTTTCAATAAATCTTGGATATTTCAAAAGTTTAAATTGTTTTCAATGGTTTATATTTTATTATTTGGGAATGATATTAGGAAGTTCGTTTAAAAAGATTAATATTTCAAATAAAAAATTAGTTATTTGTTACATAGTAACTTTAATTATTTCCTTTTTGGAAGGTTATATATCTTATAAGTATTTTCCAAATGTAAATTTGCATGAATCTCCAATGAGATTTTCTATGATGATATATTCTATTGTTCTTTGCTTATTGTCA
The DNA here is from genome assembly GCA_947625315.1 of uncultured Bacilli bacterium. Classification (GTDB taxonomy): domain Bacteria; phylum Bacillota_I; class Bacilli_A; order RF39; family UBA660; genus Caccenecus. The sequence continues at coordinate 12,870 of CANQOE010000002.1, forward strand.
TATAATTGGCTTAATAAAGGTGATATAAAGAAGATAAATAAATTTGAAAAATTATTAATAGTTGTTGGAAATTATTCATTTGGTATATACTTATCCCATCTTTTTATAAATCAAATTCTTACTTTTATATTTAAACATATTGGTTTACTTAATTATTATATTTTTCCTATTAATTTTTCTTTAGTTTTAATATTTTCTGTAATGGCAATATTTGTATTTAGAAAAATATTTGGTACAAAAATTGCAAGTTATATAGGATTTTAATAGGAGTTTAAAGATAATTTTTTGATAAAAATAGTTGATGTCATTTAGACTTTGCAATTTTAAAAGTATTGTATTGTATAAAATTTTATTATATAATATCATAGTTAAAAGTAATTATGGTTATCATTTTATGGAGGTAAATATGGACAAGAAAGTACATTTAGTTATGCCAATGGGAGGAGCTGGTTCACGATTTTTTAAAAATGGATATGTTATACCTAAACCTTTGATTGAAATTAATGGAAAACCTTTTTTATATTGGTCAACTATGTCTATAAAAAAATACATTGATTTAGAAGATATAACGTTTGTTATTCTTCAAGAGCATGTTGACAATTATGAAATTGATAAAGTTATTTTAAAATATTTTCCAGATGCAAAGTTTGTTATATTAAAAGAAATGTTTAAAGAAGGACCAGTATTAACTTGTAAAGCCGGACTTTCAAATATTGATGATGACTTACCTATTATTTTTAATGATTGTGACCATTACTTTAAATGTCAAAGTTTTAATGATTTTTGCAATAATGATGATAAAAATAAAATAGATGGTGCTTTATTAACTTTTGAAGCTAATGATTCTAAATATAGTTATGTAGAATTAGATTCTTTTGGAAATGCTAAAAGGACTATTGAAAAAGAAGTGATAAGTAACGATGCTATATGCGGCGCATATTATGTTCGTAATAAAAAAATATTTTTAGATAGTGTTAATGAATACATGGAAAATTGTAATTATAAAGAATATTTTGTAAGTGGTATATATAATATAATGATAAAAAATAATTTAATCGTTAAAAACTTTAGAGTAGATTTTCATATTCCTTTTGGAACACCTGAAGAGTATGAGAGTGCTAAAGATAGACCAGAATTTGAGGAAGTATAATGATTTATTTTGCTTTAAGCTTTGCCATTATTTTTATGGTAATTGCTCATTATTTTAAAGTTTATAGACTTAAACAATTTATTGAAATTTATGAAAAACCTGACACTTCAAGATTACTTCAAGCCTTATCATTAAGTTATGTTATTAACTTTTTTGTTCCATTTAGACTTGGAGATTTTTTCCGTGCTTGGTGGGCTGGAAGAAAAATGAAAAACGGGATTATTTTTTCTTTAGCAACAGTTGTTGTTGATAGAATTTTAGATGTTATAGTTGTAGGTCTTATTTTCATATTCTTTTATCTTCTAGGTTTCAGAACAAGTATGATTGAGAGTTCAATTTCTTTTTATATAGTAGGTGGCTCAATTTTAGTAATTTTATTATTTCTAGGAATAAAATTCAGTAGATATATAAAAATATCAGTTATGAAGATAGCTAGAATTTTTAATTCTAATATTGAACTTAGAATTTTAAAATTTTCTTGGTATCTTATTAATACTTTTAAAGATTTAATAACCAAACTTAAAAAGAGTAAATTATTAATTAATACAATTGTTATGTGGTTTTTTTATCTAGCATCTTATTGCTTGTTTGCAGTTGCTATGAGATACTCTGGAAGTAATGTTCGATTGGTTGATATTTTCACTTTATTATTTTCTAAAAATAGTTTTGATTTATCTACTTCTATGATATCACTTAATAATATTTATATGTTAGTTTATTTATTAACCCCTTTAGTTATACTATTAATTTTATCTTTGTTTAAGACTAAAGAAAGAAGTAAAAATTATGTTAAAAATAAATATTTAGAATTATTGCCTCAATTGAATTCTTCTGATAAATTAGTTTTTTTAGAAGGTTACTTCAGTGCTAAATCAAGAGAATATTTTAATAATTATCTTATGTTAAATCGTGATATTTCAATTATTCAAGATTTTTCAGCAGGTAGTAATGCAACAACTATGCTTTGCACGTATGATAATAAAATGTTCTTTCGTAAATATAGTTTTGGAAAAGATTCTTCAAAATTATATGAGCAAGTTAAATGGTTGAAAGCCCATCAAAAAGATATACCTTTAACTAAAGTTTTAAATATCAAAAGGGGAGATGGGTATTGTTCTTATGATATGCCTTATTTCTATAATGCTATTAACTGTTTCAATTATGTTCATTCAATGCCAATTAATAACTGTTGGCCAGTTTTAGAAAAAGCACTTGATACAATACGAGAAAACTTACATACAAAAAATTTAAGAGAGGCTGATAGTAAAAAAATAGATGAATATATTGAAAGTAAAGTTATTAGTAATTTAAAGAAAATTGAAAATGGTAATTATATTAAACCTTTATTAAAATATGATTATTTGATTATTAATGGAAAGAAGTATCATAATTTAAAATATTTTATGAAGTTTTTAGATAAAGAATATTTAAAAGAATTATTTATAAATGATACATATTCTGATATTCATGGAGATTTTACAATTGAAAATATTATTTGTTTTAGCAATAGTGATGATTTTTATATAATAGACCCCAATACTGGTAACATTCATGATTCTCCAAATCTTGATTATGCTAAGTTATTGCAATCTTTACATGGTGGATATGAATTCTTAATGAATACTAAGAGTGTTTCTGTATCTTTAGATAATATTAATTATTTGTTTACAAAATCAGTAGTTTATGATGAACTTTATAATAAATATCATAAATATTTATGTGATAAGTTTCCTAAAATAAAAGTTAAGAGTATTTATTTTCATGAGATTATTCATTGGTTAAGATTATTACCATACAAAATAGAAAAAAATGGAGAGAGACAAGTTTTATTTTATGCAGGGCTTATTATAGTTTTAAATGATGTAATAGAAATGTTTGGTGATGAATAATGAAAAAATTGGCTATGATTGATTTAGATGGAACGTTATTTGATACTAATGAAGTAAATTATTTTGCTTATAAGATGGCTTTAAATGAAAAAGGTTTTAGTCTAGATTATGAATATTATAAAAAAGAATGTAATGGGAGATATTATAAGGAATTCTTACCTAGTATAGTTAATAATGATGAAGAAATAATGGAATATGTTCATAAAAGAAAAAAAGAATTATATGAAAAATTTTTGGATAAGGCTATTCCTAATGAACATTTATTTAATATTTTAGAAGGCATTAAAGTTAATTATTATTTAGCTTTGGTTACAACGGCATCTAAAAAAAATACCTATGATATTTTAAAGTATTTTAATAAAGTAGAGTTATTTGATTTAATTTTAACTCATGATGATATAAAAAATTCTAAACCTAATCCTGAAGGTTTTATAAAAACTTTAGAACATTTTAAGGTAGAAGCAAAAGATGCAATTGTTTTTGAAGATTCTGAAGTTGGAATTGAAGCTGCTGAAAAGATAGGTGCTAGCATTTTCAAAGTTGAAAAGATAGCATTTGATGATAAACAAACATATTAGTTATTTTTATATGATTTAAAAGTGGGACTTTATAAAAAATCACAAATTATAAGTTATTACTTAGAGAGGTGAAAAATTATGAGTTTGGTGTCTTTAATATTTGCCTTATTTTGCGTTATTGTTTTAGCAATTTATTTTATTGTACCTAAAAAGTTTCAATGGATTGTTTTACTTCTTTCGAGTGTTTTCTTTTTGTTTTATAAAAATTTAACTTTAGGAACAATTCTTCAAGCAATTATTATTTTACTTTCTGCTTATATCTTTGGAATTTTAATTGATAAAAATAATGATGTAAAAAAAAGAAAAAGATATTTAATAATTGGTATATTATTTATATTAGGTGTTTTAATTTATTTAAAATATACAAATTTATTCTTTGTTACTTGTAATAATTTTTTTAATCTTTTCAATATTGATTTTAATTTTGAATTAGTTACTAGAAATTCATTAGTAGGTTTAAGTTATTATTCTTTAATTATGATTGGCTATTTAGTTGATATTTATAGAGGAGGATGTAGGGCTCAGAAAAATATATTTAAATGTGCTTTATTCATGGCATATTTTCCAATTTTAACTTCAGGTCCTTTTATTAAATATGATGATGTAAAAGATGATTTATATAAAGGTCATAATTTTGATTATAATAGAATGGTAAGAGGACTTTTAAGAACCTTAATTGGGGTTTTTAAAATATTGGTTATTTCAGAAAGAATAGCAAGTTTTGTAAATACTGTTTATGGAAATTTAAGTAGTTTTTCAGGATTATATATATTTTTAGCTGCTTTATTATTTACTATACAACTATATACAAACTTTTCAGGTTCAATTGATGTTATTATGGGATTATCAGAAGTAATGGGAATAAAATTACCTGAGAATTTTAATACTCCATTTTTTTCTAAAACAATAACTGAACTTTGGAGAAGATGGCATATAACACTTGGATTATGGCTTAAAAATTATATTTTTTATCCTTTATTAAAATCAGATTTTATGCAAAGTCTAAATAAAAAATGCAAAGATAAATTTGGTAAAAAAATTGGTAAAAAAATACCTTTATATTTATCAATGTTTATAATGTGGATTATAATAGGTGCTTGGCATAATGGAGCATATACTTTTATAATCGGCTCTGGATTATTACAATTTATAATTATGGTATTAGAAGATACATTAGAACCAGTTGCAATTAAAGTTACTAGTAAACTTGGAATTAATAGGAATTCTATCCCATATAAAATATATCAAATATTAAGAACATATTTATTATTTTCTTTTACAATGATTTTCTTTAGAGCAACAAGTGTTTCTAATGCTATTGAAATAATTAAAAGTATTTTTATAAATCATAACACTACGAAAGTAATTTTTGATTTAGGAACTCATATTGGAAAAGTTGAATTTTTAACCTTTATATTAGCAATTATTTCATTATTTATAATTGAATTTATGAATAGAAAAGAAGATATTAGAGATAGAATTCTTAAACATAATATTATTATAAGATGGTTAATAATATATATATTAATTTTTTCAATAATTATTTTTGGATGTTATGGACCAGGTTATAATCCAGCAACATTTATTTATAGAAGTTTTTAAAGATATTTGAAATAGAATTTTATTATATAAAAAAAACGATTTAGAAATATTAAATTACTAATTCGTTTTTTTTAATTTTTTAACTTTATATCCTTTACTTTCTAATTCGTTAAGATAAGTATCATTATCTATTTCTTCAAAGTAATCTCTAGGTAGTAATTCTACTAATCTAGTAACGTTTTCAATATCATCATCAGTTATATTTCCATTATCATTATATATTTTTTTAAATATTTGTCCAATTAAATATTTTAATTCATTAAAAACATCTTTATTTATATATTTATATAAGATATTAGCATTAGAAGTAATTCTAGCTTCTTTAATTATTTCTTTATATTGTTGATAGAAAGGTTCAATTAAAGGAATTAAGTCTCTATAGAATGCTTTCATTTTTATATCAAAAGAATTAGCATCATCATATATAGATCCTCCTAATTGGTGAAATATCTCTGTAATATCTAAAGAACTTCGTTCATTTAAAACTTCTTCAAATATTAATTCTTTTTCATTAGCAGTATGAACTATTTTATCAATACAATTAATAGCTTCAATTCCAAGTTTTTCTATATAACCAGATTTATTATCGTTTTCTAATAAGATAGGTATTTCTGTTGTTAAAACATGATTTAATTCATGAATTAAAAATTCGTCATTCATTAAAAGATAGGGAAGGGCTATAATAGGAGGATCATCATAAGTAGTACTTGCAAATGGAATATCTTGAAGATTAAAATTAGGAATACATGTTGTTGTTGAACCAATTATTCTTTGAAGAATTTCTAAATTATGATTAGTTTTTTTCTTTTTCTTTTGTTTTTTATTTTGATAATTTTTATTAATAACAGCAACATCAAGGTATTTTTGATAACCAATGTTTTTTTCAATTAATTCGTCCATATAATTAATTGCTTTTAAAATATTAGCTGCTATTTTTTTAGATACAGTATCACTTTTAAAAACCTTTTTTACAAATTCTTTCTGTTTTTCATCACTTAAATTGAAAAAATTATATAAAGGAATTATCTCATAATAATAATGAAACATATTAGTATCTCCAAAAATAGCAGTTAAAATATCATCAATTAACTCGCCATTTTGGTTATAAACATTAGACATCTTATTTAAATAAATACCTAAATTTCCTTTTTTTACAAAAATGTCTCCAAGTACTCCATCGTTGATTTCTTTAATTTTGGAAATGCCTAAAAGAGATATAATTTGATATGTTATATCCACTTCTTCATCATATCTTTTATCTCTTATAATTGGTAATAATTTATAAAAATCTGATGGAATAAAACAATAATAATTAGTGCTATTTATTAACTCATTTATTTTATAAGAATATTTTTCTCCATAATAAATTGTAAAGGCTCGAATTAATTTATCTTTATTGTCTAGTATTCTATTAAAATATCTAGAATTAAAATCATTTAGGTATTTATCATAGTTAAGCATTTTTAATCCTCTTTTAATTTTTCACTAAATTCTTTCGCTTTTTTTTCTAAATCTTCTAAAGTAGTATTTTGAATATAAAAATCATATTCATAATTTTCAACATTTGCATCTGAATAATTTGAAGTTATGTTTTCTAATCCTTCACGTTTTACTAAAAGAGCTTTTCCTTTAAATGTTTTAACAGCTCTTTCAATTTCTTCAGGTTCTCTTATATGAATGAATAATATTTCATCTTCAGACTTTTTAAATTTTTTAACAGTTTCTTTGATGCTATTAAAACTCATATCATTATATTCCGTTGTTAACTTTTTTAAATCACTTAAAAATTTTCTATCTTTTTCTTCTTTACTTCCGTCCCAACCAACTATTTTAGCTATTTCTTTAACTTTATCAACAGATGAAAAATTCATAACTTTAGAATATTTAGAAACAAATTCAACAAAGGTATCTTTACCACTTCCACCTGTACCATTTATAATAATTATATTTTTTTTCATAATCTCCTCCAAACTTAATATTAGTATATCATAATTTTAAATGTTAGATTAAAAAAAGACATTTTTTAACGTCTTTTAATTTCTGTAAATCGATAAACCGTATCATCTGGAATATCGCTGTTAAGGATTGAATATTCCATTTTTTCTCTATCAAATTTAACTAATACTTCTTCTAAATCATAGGCACTTTCTTTTTCTGTTAAAATAACATAAGATGCTGTATCAATAGGGTCATCTCTATAACCAAGTCCTAAGGCTCTTATTGAATAAAAACTAGTTGTATCATTTGGTTCATAGATTTTAAAATGAATATGTCCTTGAATAATTGCATCAAAGAAATCAACTCTTTTGCCTCTAAATAAAGGGTCATCTTTTGCTGATAAATAACCTCTTATAAAAGGACTATCTTGTCCGAATTTTTGAATCATTTGAGCAATTTCATCTTGCTGTTCTTTACTGTTAGTGTACATAAATTGTTGATGAGGATTAGGAAAATTTTTTCTAACTGCTTCTTGATAAGTCCAAACATTTTTCTTAATAAAATCAAATCTTACATCATTAGCAAAATGACATAAAGCCAACTTTTTACCACCAATTAAAAGTTCAATTGAGCGAGGGAAAAGGGATATTAATCCTTTTTGATGTTCATTTAGTTTAGATAGAGTCCAAGTTTGGCTTCTTCCTTTTAAAGTATTAAAATATAACCTGAAAGGTTCAATTCCAAGTCGTACATATTCTTCTGAATTTCCTGCAATTGAAATAACCCCTTTTTCTTCTAATAGATTCATAACTTCATGAGGATTAGGACCAATTGTTATATTATCTCCAAGAGAATAAATTTCAGTAATTCCACGTCTTTCTATATCTGCAAGAGCCGCTTCAAGTGGTTCTAAAAGAGCATGAGTATCTGCAAATATAGCAATTTTTCTTTGTTTTTTATCTTCCATAATTACCTCTTTATAAATAATTCTATATTTATTTTAACATAAAATAATTTATTTTTTATATTTATTATTATAATTT
>CANQOE010000003.1 GCA_947625315.1 uncultured Bacilli bacterium
GCTATAAAAGGTCGTGATAGTATGACTCAAGCAATTCTTCCTTTACGTGGTAAAATTTTAAATGTTGAAAAAGCTCGTTTAGACCGTGCCTTATCTAATGAAGAAATTAGAACTATTATTACTGCTTTTGGTACCGGAATTGGTGAAGATTTTAATTTAGATAAACTGCGTTATGATAAAATAATTATTATGACCGATGCCGATGTTGATGGTTCTCATATTCGGGTTTTACTATTAACTTTATTTTACCGCTTCTTTAAACCCATTGTAGAAGCTGGTCATGTCTATGCTGCTCAACCCCCATTATTTGTAATTAAACATGGAAAAACAATTAAATATGTTTTAAATGCCGAAGAAAGAGATAAATATCTTGCTACTTTAGCTCCAAATACCAAATATGAAATTGCGCGGATGAAAGGTTTAGGCGAAATGGATGCGGAAGAATTAAACGAAACAACTATGGATATTAATTCTCGTGTTTTACGCCAAATTACTGTTGATGATGCTATGGCGGCCGATGAGATGTTTAATAGATTAATGGGTGAAGAAGTTGAACCTCGTCGCGAATTTATTGAAGCTAATGCTACATATGTCGAAAACTTAGATATTTAGGAGGTTTATGATGGATAAATTAGAACAAAATAACATTGTTGAAGAAATAAGTAAGTCATTCTTGGAATATTCCATGAGTGTAATTGTTTCTCGGGCTTTGCCAGATTTAAGAGATGGTCTAAAACCAGTTCACCGCCGTATTCTTTATGATATGTTGCAAAATGGCTTAACTCCTGATAAACAATTCCGGAAAAGTGCCACGATAGTTGGTGATGTTATGGGTAAATATCACCCTCATGGCGATTCTAGTATTTATGAAGCTATGGTTCGCATGGCTCAAGATTTTAATTATCGTTATATGTTAGTGGATGGTCATGGCAATTTTGGCAATATTGAAGGTTATGGTGCCGCGGCTTATCGTTACACGGAAGCTAAATTATCTAAAATTTCGATGGAGTTATTGCGTGATATCAATAAAAATACTGTTGATTTTGACCCTAACTATGATGAAACAACTAAAGAACCTCATGTTTTACCATCTCGTTTTCCTAATATTTTAGTTAATGGAACTATGGGTATTGCTGTCGGTATGGCTACGAATATTCCTCCCCATAATTTAGGAGAAGTAATTGATGGCTGTGTTGCTTATATTGATAATCCTGATATTGATGTTAATGGTTTAATGCAATATATAAAAGGTCCCGATTTTCCAACTGGCGCTATAATTCTTGGAAATTCCGGAATAAAGAAAGCTTACGAAACCGGTCGCGGAAGTATTACTATTCGTTCTCGGGCGGAAATTGAAGAAAAAAATGGTCGCCAATATATAGTTGTAACCGAAGTTCCTTATGGAGTAAATACTCTTGAACTTAAAAATAAAGTAGCCGAACTTGTTCATAATAAAGTTTTAGATGGTATTACTGATTATCATGTTGATTTAAAAGATGGTGTTAAAATAACTATTACTTTAAGAAAAGATGCGAATGCTCAAGTAATATTAAATAAATTATATAAGCATACAGCTTTTCAAACAACTTATGGTATCATTTTCTTAATGCTTGATAATGGTGTTCCTAAAACATTAGGCTTAAAAGATATAATTTCTAAATATATTGATCATCAAAAAGAAGTAATTGTGCGTCGAACTCAATTTGACTTAGATAAAGCCGAAAAAAGAGTTCATATCTTAGAAGGTTTAAAAATAGCTTTGGATCATATTGATGAAGTTATTAAAATAATTCGGGCTTCTCAGTCTGATGAAGAAGCTAAAGCGACTTTAATGTCTAATTTTGGTTTATCTGATGCTCAAGCCGAAGCTATCTTAGAAATGCGTTTAAGACGTTTAACAGGCTTAGAAAGAGATAAAGTCGAAGAGGAATTAAAAGAATTATTAGCCTTAATTGAAGAACTTCGCTCTATTTTAGCTAGTGAAGAAAAAGTTTTAGCTATTATTAAAGAAGAATTATTAGAAATTAAAGAAAAATATGGCGATAAACGTCGTACTGATATTGATATGACAGCAATTGAATATATTGAAGATGAATCTTTAATTCCTCAAGAAGACATTTTAATAGCTTTAACTAATAAAGGCTATATTAAAAGAACTACTTCTGATACCTTTAAAGCTCAAAGACGTGGTGGAATGGGAATTAAAGGTATGAGTACTAATGAAGAAGATTATGTTGAGCAAATGATTAATCTATCATCTCATGATTATCTACTATTCTTTACTAATAAAGGTAAAGTATATCGCTTAAAAGGTTACGAAATACCAGAATATAGTCGTCAATCAAAAGGTATTCCAATTATTAATTTACTGCAAATTGAAAAAGATGAAAGTATTAATACCATGTTGAGTGTTTCTCCTGAAGAAGCCACTAAATACCTCCTATTTGTTACTAAAAAAGGCTTAGTTAAAAAGACAAGTATTAATGAATTTGAAAACATACGTACGACTGGCAAAATAAGTATTAGCCTTCGCCCAAGTGATGAATTAATCGCTGTTAAAAAGACTACCGGTGAAAATTCAATATTATTAGGTAGTGATAAAGGTCGAATGGTTAAGTTTAAAGAAACCAATATTCGTCCAATGGGAAGAACTGCCAGTGGTGTTAAAGGTATAAATCTTGAAGGTGGTAAATGTGTCTGTGCTGAGGTAGTAACAGAAGATGATAAAATATTGTTAGTAACTGAAAAAGGTTATGGAAAAAAGACCATGGTTAATGAATTTAGAGAAACATCTCGTGGTAGTAAAGGTGTTAAAGCCCTTAATATTACTGAGAAAAATGGTAATATTGCCGCAGTTAAAGTTGCTGATGAATCTAAAGAACTTGTAATAATGACTAATACCGGAACTACAATGCGTATGACATTAGAACAAATAAATACCTTAGGTCGGGTAACTCAAGGAGTTAGATTAATTCATTTAAAAGATAATCAATATGTAACCACTATAAGTTTAGTTGAAAAACAAGAAAATGTGGATGTATCATTAGAAGAACAAATAGAAGAAAATAATGCTGATGATGAATAAGCATTATTTTTTTTGTCTATTTTTAATATATTTAAGATAAAAATAAAATGTTAGTAACTTTAAAATATAAAGGAAATTAATTAAAGTTTCACGTGGAACTATAAATAAATTTTGAAACTACAGATTTTCTAAAATTTGTAAAAATAAATTACCAATTTATAAAAATCTGCATTTTATGTTCCACATGGAACATCAGAATAAAACACATCGCAAAAAATTATAAACAATGTTTCACGTGAAACATTGTTTATTAAAAAATAAAAAATAAACTTACAGAATAAATTAAAATTAAATACTATTTAATAAAAAAATTACTTACTATGTTTCACGTGAAACATTTTAAAAAAAGTAAATAATTAAATATAAAATTAATATAAACATCTTTAAAATATATTCAAATTATTTGAAATCTACATATTTAACTAACAAATAATTAAAAATAATTAATATAGAAAAATATTATTATTAAATTTTATAAGTATAATCCTATTAATATTAGTAAATTATTATTAATTGATTATTTTTAAAATATTAAAGTTATCAACAATGTTTCACGTGAAACATTGTTGTAAAAAAATTAAAAAATTATATGTTTCACGTGAAACCTTATTGCATTTTTCTTTAATATGTGGTAAATTAATTATGTGCAACAAATATATTGTAACCTGGTCAGGACTGGAAAGTAGCAGCCACATCAATCCCTATTTGTGTGCACTTTTCTTTTTTTATGGAGATGATTTTAAATGGACGAAGCAATTATAAAAAAACTTATTAAATTAGCTCAAAAAGCGGCCAAAAAGGATGAAGTGCCTGTGAGTGCCATAATAACTAAAGATGGAAAAATAATATCTCAAGCTTATAATAAAAGAACTAAAAATAAAAATCCTTTGAATCATGCGGAAATAATGGCAATTCTTAAAGCTAGTAAAAAATTACGTGATTGGCGTTTAAATGATTGTGCCCTTTATGTTACCTTAAAGCCTTGTTCTATGTGTGAAGAAGTTATTAAACAAGCCCGTATTAGTGATGTTTACTATTTGCTAACAAAACTAGATTTTAAAAAAGAATATAAACAAACTAATTTTATAGAAGCAAACAATAGTATGCATAAAGAGGTTTATTTAAAAATTTTAAAAGCTTATTTTAAAATTAAAAGAAATAATAAAGACAATCAATCAAAAAATAATGGAAAAAACTAAAAAAATTTTTATAAATATGGACTTTAACTTTATAATTTGATAAAATAATGTTGGTGAGGAAAAAATGGACTACAAAGTACTATATCGCAAATACCGTCCAACTGATTTTTCAAGTATAATTGGCCAAGAATATATGACAACTATTTTAAAAAATGCCATAGCAAGCCAAAAGATTTCTCATGCCTATATTTTCTCAGGTCCTCGTGGAACTGGAAAAACCAGTACAGCCAAAGTATTTGCTAAAGCCATAAATTGTTTACATCCCACACCTAATGGTCCATGCAACGAATGTGAAAATTGCTTAAATTTTCAAAATAATGCCGACATTATTGAACTTGATGCAGCCTCTAACAATGGGGTTGATGAAATAAGAGAAATTATCAATAATATTAAATTAGCTCCTGCTTATTCTAAATATAAAGTATATATAATAGATGAAGTACACATGTTGAGTACTAGCGCTTTTAACGCTTTGCTCTTAACTTTAGAAGAGCCACCTAAACACGTAGTATTTATCTTAGCTACAACCAACATTGAGGCGGTTCCCATAACCATTTTATCGCGTTGTCAACGTTTCGATTTTCATAAAATACCTGTAGCAAAAATAATTGAGCGTTTAAATTATGTTGTTAAAGAAGAAAATATTGCCATAACCTCCGAATCCATCGAAGAAATAGCTTATATCAGCGATGGAGGAATGCGCGATGCTTTAAGTATTTTAGATCAATTATCAAGTCAAACAAATACTATTACTATTGAAGATGTCATAAGCCACTTTGGCTCAGTTTCTAAAAAACAAATTAGTGATTTATATGATACAATAATAGCAAATAATCCTTCAAAATTTACCGAAATGATTAATAATTTTAAAAGCTTAGCTATCGATTATAAATTATTAATTCGTAAATTATTAGAAAAAATCGAAGAAGAAGCTTTAAAATCTAAATCAGCCCCAGATTATCAAGGACTTTCCTATGAATCATTAAAAGATATGGCTTTTGCTATCGCCGATATTTCTAATTATGTTAATTTAAACATTGACCCTTATCTTTTAATATCTATAACATTGTTAAATTATTTCCCGGGAAATAATTCTAAAAACTCAAATTCAGAAAATAACGTACCACAATCCCCCGAGTATCCCCAAAAATCACCAATTAATGCCTCAGATATTGCAAATAATTCCCAATCAAAAATAAATAAAAAAAATAAAAATGTTAATAACTCTCAAAATGAAGGAAAAAATAGTGATCAATCATCAATGCTTCCAAACATTGCTCAATTAAAAAGCATTCGTATCAATAATTGCTTTGTTAATGCCCAAAAAAAATATCTGCAAGAGGTTAAACAAAGTTGGTCCAATTTTATGGATAACCTCAGTGATAAAACTTTATTAAATGTTCTAATCGATTGTAATATCACCGCGGCTAGTGATAAAGTTATAATTTTAACAGCTCCTGCGGAATCTACGATTAATCTTATCAATGAAAATATTTATAATATCGATTTGGCATACAATAATTATAACCAAACTTCTTACCATTTTATTGGCCTTACTAATGAAGAATGGCAAGAAGCTAAAAATTCGTATATTAAAAATATCAAAAACAATGTTAAATACACTTACCAAGAAGAAGACCAAAGTACCCAAACTTCTGAAGAAACTTCTTCACAAGTAGATTCTAACATTGAAAATACTGCTTTTGATATTTTTGATAAAAATAAAATAGAAATAGAATAGGAGAGAAAAAAATATGAATATGCAAAATTTAATGGCTCAAGCGCAAAAAATGCAAAGGGACATAACTAAAAAGAAAGAAGAAATTGATAATTCGCAATTTGAAGGAACAAGTGAATGGGTTAAAGTTGTTTTAAATGGTAAAAAAGAATTAGAATCAATTAAAATAACTTATGACCAACCAATCGAAAACGATGATAAAGAAGTTTTAGAAGATATGATTAAAATTGCTTTAAAAGAAGCTTGTGCCAAAGTTGATAAAGAAATTGAAGAAAAAATGGGTTCATATGGTTCTTTAGGTGGGTTATTCTAATGAATTATCCCGAATCTTTAGCTCATTTAATTTCCAATTTTGCCAAATTACCGGGTATTGGGGAAAAAAGCGCCGAACGTTTAGCCCTTGCTATTGTTTCTAGTGAAGAAGAATACGTTAATGATTTTAGTGCTTCTCTTAAAAATGCTAAACAAAAACTTAATCGCTGCACGATATGTGGCCACTTAACCGAAAATGAAATTTGCTCCATTTGTAGTGATTCTACTCGAGATAAAAATGTAATTTGTGTCATTGAAGATTTTAAAAGTATTTTTGCTTTTGAGTCTTCTGGTAAATTTAATGGTACATATCATGTTTTAAATGGTTTAATATCGCCCATGGATGATATTGGCCCTGAAGATATCAATATTGCTTCCTTAATAAATCGTGTGGAAAAATTATCTAATCCCGAATTAATTTTTGCTTTAAAGCCTACCATTGAAGGTGAAACTACTACTATGTATATTAAAAAACTTCTTGAAAACAAACCAGTAACTATATCTCGTCTAGCTTATGGCATCCCTATTGGGGCCGACTTAGATTACTTAGATAATATCACATTAGCCCATGCTTTAGAAGACCGCAAAAAAATATAAGCATAAAATTATCTTCATCGCATATAATTTACTGTGATGAAATATGGCAAAAAATATAGGAAAATTATTAAAGAAATTATGTTTAGCTTTTATCTTTTTATACGGACTTAACTTTATTTTAGGTTCTCTAAATATTTTTATTCCGATAAATTTGATAACTCTTACTTTAGTTACCTTATTAGGTATCCCTGGTTTATTAGGTTTAATCTTAATTTTTTTAATAATTTAAGTAGGAGGAATTATGTTTACAAATACTTACTTAGATGAATTAGTTCAAAAATATCGTGAGAACAGATTAGCTCACGCTTATTTAATTGAAACAAATAATTTAGAAAAAGCCAATCAAGATATTTTAACCTTAATTAAAATAATTAATTGTGAAGAAGAATATCAACCAACTTGTCAAAAATGTAATTTATGTAACTTAATTAATTTGGCTAATTTACCTAGTATTAAAGTAATTAATCCCGATGGTATAAGTATTAAAAAAAATCAAATTGAAGAATTAAAACAAGACTTTAATACAATGCCTATTTATAGTAAGTATAATGTTTATATTATAAATAATGCCGAAAAACTTAATCCCAGCAGTGCTAATGCTCTTCTAAAATTTCTCGAAGAACCAACTCCGGGTATTTTAGGTTTCTTTTTAACTCCTAATAAAGATATTATAATTGATACAATTAAAAGTCGTTGTCAAATCTTAACTTTAAATTATTCTACCACTTTAGAAGAAGAGCTTAATATTACAACTGACCAAAAAGAAGCCTATTATCAAAAGATAAATGAATTTTTAAAAGCTATAGCCACTAATCAAAATATTAATATTAAAACTTTAATCTTAAATGATTTTCCCGAACGTTTAGATATTTTAAATATATTTCAAATAATTCTTAAATTATATTACAACTATTATTTAAAGCTTACTAATCAAATATATGATGAAAGTCTTCTAAATATTTATCCTTTAAATGAAAATTTAGCATTAATTAATCAAAAAATGCAAATTACTACTAAAATTTTGACAAATATGAGTTATAATGTTAATATAGAATTAATTTTAGATAAATATGTTTTAGAAATGCGAGGTATATATGAACACTAATAACTATATATATGGAGTTAACTTTAAAAATAATGGTAAAGTATATTATTTTAAAAGCTCTATTAAATGTCCGATCAATGTTACAGTTATCGCCGAAACGGAAAAAGGAGAACAATTTGGTAAAGTAGTCAGCATTATTGATGAAAAAACACTCGATAAACCTTTAGAACTTCGCGATATCCTTAGAATATCTACTAAAGATGATTATGACCAATATTTACGAAATTTAGAAGAAGCTAACCGCGCTTTAAAAGATTGTCGGGAAATAGTCAGCGAATTAGGTCTTGATATGCGCGTAATTAATGCCAGTTTTACATTTGATCGTCGTCAATTACTCTTCAATTTTCTAGCTGATGAACGCATTGATTTTCGCGAATTAGCTCGTCGTTTAGCTTATATTTACCACACACGTATTGAACTTCGCCAAATTGGTCCGCGTGATAAAGCTCGGGAAATTGGGGGAGTTGGCACTTGTGGTAAAAAGGTTTGTTGTGCTTCCTTTTTAGACCATATCGACTCCGTATCGATGAACATGGCCAAAAATCAAGGTATAGCGTTAAATCCTTCTAAAATAAATGGCTTATGCGGTCGTCTTTTGTGTTGTTTATCTTATGAAGATGAAGAATATATTCGTTGTAATGAAGGCTTACCTGAAATTGGCGAAACAGTATCTACCGACATTGGTGAAGGTCCAGTTATAAGCAAAGATATTTTAAATCGTAGCTACAAAGTTTTAGTCGATAATGAAAGAGTTGAAGTATCTTTAGGAGAAAAATAATGGTTGTTTTAAATGACTTATATGATTATGGTTTAAGTATTTATCAAGATAGTAAAAAATTCAAATTTTCCTTAGATTCGCTATTGCTTTCTGAATTTACTCAAATAAATCACTCCGATTCTAAACTTTTAGATTTATGTTCAGGTAATGCGCCCATTCCTTTAGTATTGGCCGCGAAAAATCCTCACTTAAAAATTACTGGAGTTGAAATTCAGCCCGAAGTATGTAATCTTGCTAACGAAAGTATTAAATACAACAAATTAGAATCCCAAATAACAATGTTAAATATTAACGCTTTAGATATTAACAATTATTTCCCGGGAAATAATTTTGATATAATAACTTGTAATCCGCCATTTTTTAAAGTTAATCCCAATACTTATCTCAATAAGGATGATGCTACCGCCATTGCTCGCCACGAACTAACCATTACTTTAGAAGATATATTTAAAATAGTCCATCGCGAATTAAAAGATAATGGTCGTTTCTTTTTAGTTCATCGTCCTCAAAGATTAGTAGAAATATTAAATTATGCTACTAAATATTGTTTAAGTCCTAAAATAATAACTTTTATTCATTCCAAAGATACGGAAGCAGCCATCATGGTATTAATTAAATTTACTCATCATGGAGCTATAGGCACCAAAGTATATAATAAAGTTATTAATCGTAATTGTAAAACTTATCAAAATATATTTAATGAATATTAAAGTTTTAAAAGAAAGAAGTTGATAATATGAAATTGATCGTCGGTTTAGGAAATCCCGATAAAGAATATACTAATACTCGTCATAATATAGGTTTTAGAGTAATTAATGAATATTTAAGTGCTCATCAAAAAGATATTACTTGGCAAAATAAATTCAATGCTTTATATACTACTTTAACTTTAAACAATGAAAAATTTTTATTTATTAAACCCCAAACCTATATGAATTTATCAGGAGATTCTTTAGTTCAATTCGTTAATTTTTATAAAGTTCCTTTAAAAGACATTTTAGTTATTCATGATGATTTAGATTTACCTATCGGAAACTATCGCTTAAAAATTAATAGTTCTTCTGGTGGTCATAATGGAATTAAGTCAATAATTGAACGTTTAGGCTCCAATGAATTTGCTCGCTTAAAAATTGGCATATCTAAAAATCAAACTATTGATACTAAAGACTATGTTTTAGGAAAATTTACTTCTAACGAACAAGAAATATTAAATAATATTTATCCTACTTTAATTAAAATAATTGATGATTTCTTAATATATGATATTTCCCAGTTAATGAATAAATACAACCAAAAAAGTTAATAATTGAAAAAGGTGAAACAATGCAGTTTTTAGATGAATACTTTAAATATGATAATAATCTTACTATCTGTGGGTTAACTAATACGTTAGCCCATATTTACGTGGCTAAAACTTTTAATTATTATCAAAAAAAACAAAACATCATTGTTTTAACCTCTACTCTTTATGAAGCTAATGAATTTTATAAAGGTTTAAAAACTATGGAAGATAATACTTTTTTATTTCCCATGGATGATTTTTTAACTTCTCAAGCTTTAGCTATTTCACCAGAACTAAAAACAACGCGTATTGAAACCCTTGAAGCCCTAAAAACTACTAAAGGAATAATTATTACTAATTTAATGGGTTATCTTAAGTTTCTAGCCGATTTTAAAGTTCAAAATAAATTAAATATTAATTTAAAAGTTGGCATGGACATTAATCGTGATAAATTACTAACTATTCTAGATGAATTAGCTTATAAACGGGAAAGTATTGTAACCTCTACGGGGGAATATGCAGTTCGCGGTTTTGTAATTGATATTTTTATAACTTTAAGTGCGCATCCTATTCGCCTCGAGTTTTTCGGGGATACTATTGAAAGTATTCGCGAATTTGATGAAACAACCCAAATATCTACTACTAAATTACAAGAAGTTAATTTAATTACGAATGGGGAAATTAAAACTTCTAATAAATCGAGTATTTATGATTATGCTCAAAATCCAATAGTTATTAATGTTGATTATAATCGCCTAAAAGCTAGTTATGAAAAACTTGTTAATGAAATGTTTGAATATCGGGTAGCTAAAGATTTACCTAAAGATACAAAATTTATGTTTTCTTTAGAAGAAATTAATCCCCAACACCAAATCTATTTAAATATGTTAGATAATAAAAGTATAGCCCAAAATATTCTTAGTTTTACGAGTAAAGATATTACTAACTTTAACTCTGATTTTGCGCGTTTAGAGGAAGCTACTAAAGTCTGGCATTCTAAAGGTTATGAAATAATTTTTTATTTATCTAAACAAAATCAAATAAAAATAATCAAAGAAAATATTACTACCCCTTTTAAAATAGTTAATACTTATTTAGAGAAAGGTTTCATTTTTGAACATTATGTTGTTATTAGTGAAAATGATATCGAAAACTTTAAAAAGCAAGAAATAAAATATAAAAACTCTTATAAAATTGGTCGTAAAATAAAAGATTTAGAAGCTCTATCAGTTGGCGATTATGTTGTCCATTTAGCCCACGGCATTGGTATTTACAATGGGATTAAAACCTTAACCCAAAATGGCTTAGCTAAAGATTATTTAGAAATTTTATATGAAGGCAATGATAAAGTTTATGTCCCAGTTGAAAAAATTAATACTATCTTAAAGTATTCTTCTAAAGATGGTTTAAAACCTAAAATTAATAAATTAAACTCGACTACTTGGGCTAAAACCAAAAGAAGTGTTGAACGTAAAATCAAAGATATTTCTCAAGATTTATTAAAGCTTTATGCTAAAAGGATGGAATTAAAAGGTATTGCCTATAAATCTGACCCTCTAGAAGATGAATTCGCGGCCAACTTTGCTTATACTCCAACTCGCGACCAAACCAAAGCTATAAGTGAAATTGATAAAGACTTACAAAATGTTGTGCCAATGGATCGTCTTTTATGTGGCGATGTTGGCTTTGGTAAAACTGAAGTAGCTTTTCGCGCCATGTTTAAAACGGTCATTAATAACCAACAAGTTTTATATTTATGTCCGACTACCATTTTATCGCGTCAACAATACAATTCCGCTTTACAACGTTTTAAAGATTTTCCGGTTAATATTGCGTTAATTAATCGTTTTACTAGTTCCAAAGAAGCTAAACAAATTATTGAGGATTTAAAAAATGGTAAAATAGATATTTTATTTGGTACCCATCGTTTATTAAGTGAAGATATTAAACCTCAAAAACTAGGTTTATTGATTGTTGATGAAGAACAACGTTTTGGTGTTACTCATAAAGAAAAGATTAAAAATTTAAAAAATGATGTCAATGTCTTAACTCTATCAGCTACTCCTATACCGCGAACTTTAAAAATGGCAATGTCTGGCTTACGTGATTTATCAGTTATTGATACCCCTCCAATAAATAGATATCCCATTCAAACTTATGTCTTAGAGCAAGTTGATTTAATTGTTAAAGATGCTATATACAAGGAAATGTCCCGAAATGGCCAAGTATTTATTCTTTATAATAACATTGAAGGTTTAACTTCTCTAATTAATAATTTAAATCGTTTAGTTCCCGAAGCTCGAATAATTGGAGCTCATGGCCGTATGACTAAAACTGAACTAGAAAATATCATGCAAGATTTTATTGATTATAAATATGATATTTTAGTATGTACAACTATTATTGAAACTGGTATCGATATCCCTAATGCTAATACTTTAATTATTTATAATGCCGATCGTTTTGGTTTAGCGCAATTATACCAAATTCGAGGGCGCGTTGGTCGTTCTAATAAAATAGCTTATGCTTATCTATTATATGATAAATCAAAAATTTTAAATGAAACCGCTATTAAAAGATTAGAGGCCATCAAAGAATTTACCGAACTTGGAAGTGGTTATCGTATTGCTATGCGAGATTTAGCCATTCGAGGTGCGGGCGATATTTTAGGTAGTGAACAAGCGGGTTTTGTGGATTCCATTGGTATCAATTTATACATGCAAATGATTGAAGAAGAAATGCAACGCTTAAAAGGTGAAGAAGTACCAAAAGACGAATCGCCGAAAGCTTTAATCAATGTATCAACCCATATATCTGATGATTATGTTCAAGATGATGAAATCAAAATCGAAATCCATAATAAAATAAATGAAATTAATTCTCAAGAAAGTTTTGAAAAAATCAAAACCGAACTTGAAGACCGTTTTGGTAAATTAAATGAAGAAATAATTATCTATATGTATGAAGAATGGTTTGAACGTTTAGCCCAGAGTCTTAATATAACTCACGTAACTCAAACAAGTAACTTTATTCAAGTAGAATTACCTGAAGAATTATCCAACAACCTTAAAGCCGATAAATTATTCCTTGAAAGTTATAATATTAATCCTAATCTTAAATTTAAATATCAAAACAAAAGGATAATGATATCTCTGATTATTAAAAAAGATGCTAAACATTTCTTATATACTTTTGTTCCTTTATTAGAGTTAATTAAATCTTACTTATAAACAAAATTATTTCCCGGGAAATAAAAAGATAGCCAAAATCTAATGGTTATCTTTTTCTTATTCTTTCATAATTTTTATCTTTTTTATAAATTAAAATATATGAAATATCTCCATTTTCTTTTAAATGGTATTTAATATCATAATTTGTATTTTCATACTCTTTTTTTAATATATCATAATAAAGATATTTGTAAAATTCTAAATCTTCTCTATTATTAGAATAAATAACATCACCAAAAACAGTATCACAATTAGCTTTAGCTAAAGATACTGCTACATCAGATTGTCCTTTTACTAAAAGTAAATCTTGATATTTAGTTGATCTATTAATTTTAAAAACAGGTTCCCGAATTATAATATATTTATCTTTATCTATATTTTTTTCTGTTATCGTAAAAGAAATTAATTGTAAGTTATTACTAAAATCCAAAAACAATTTGCCAGTACAATTAGTGCTAAAGTCATTATACCAAAAAAATCTATCATTTGGAGGGCATAAGCTTATAAAAATATAACTTTTATCATTAATAAAAATTGGCTCTCCAAAATGACTTCTATAAAATATTTCTTTTGTAAAACTAAAATCAAAGCATTTAGCTTCTTCAATAAAATTTTTATAGCTATCTAAATCAACCATAGAATTTAAAAAATTAAAATATTGATAAGAGTTTTTTAAATAAAGCATATTATCCATAAAAAATCATGGTCTCCTTTCTTTTCGAATTATTATAGCATACATCATTTTTCTAAACAAGTCTAATTAATGTATAAAATCTAAATATTTAACAATATTAATATTAGAAATGGAGTTGTATTAAACTTGAAGTCAACTGGAGTAATTAGAAGAATAGATGAATTAGGTCGTATTGTTATTCCCAAAGAAATTCGTCGAGTATTAGGTATTAGAGATGGCGAAAACTTAGAAATATATACCGAAAATGAAAGTATTATTTTAAAAAAATATAATCGAATGAATAGTATTAATGAATTAGCTCCTAAAATAGTTGAGTTAGTTAATTCGAGTTTTAATTATCAAATTATAATTACAGATAGAGAAAAGGTTGTCGCTTCTTCTTTAAAAGAGATTTTTAAAGATAGTTTAATTCCTAAAGAATATTTAACTATTATGGAAAATCGCGAAATTGTAACCCAAGAAAAAACCAGTCTAACTTTAAATAATGTTGAACTTTCTGGAAATTTTCTTTTTATTCCCATTATTTCTTTAAATGATAGTATTGGTCTAATTATAATGTATAACCAAGAAACTTTAACCAATGAACTATCTATTGGTAAATTTCTTGCTAATCTATTTATTTCCAAACTAGATATCTAAGTAATTCTTTTATTAAAGGGTTACTTTTTATTTTGAACACTTGACTTCTCAATTTCTTTATATTATAATTTAATCATTAAATGTTGAAGGAAAGAAAGATAATGTTTAATTTTTAGAAAGTTCGTGGTTGATGCAAACGAATAATTAGCTTATCCCAAATGGTTCTGGAGTTTAATCGCTAAAAAATAAGCGTTATCAAATAAAGTGCATGAAAAATCATGAATTAAGGTGGTACCGTGCTCAAATTAGCACCCTTAAGACATGGTTTTTATTTATTTTAAAGGAGGAATTACAATTAAAAGAATTATTTTTGATTTAGATAATACACTAATACCATGGCGTAATGATTATCTTTTAGCTTTTAAACAAGTTTTAGAAGATTATAACTTAGATATTGATTATCACCGCCAAGGGGAAATTACAGGAACTTATGAAAAGAAATTTGCCCAATTTACTTTATCTAATATGACTAATTATTTTAATCAAATTTTTAAAACCCATATCGATGAAAGTTTTATTCTAACTTGGTTAAAATATTTAGGTAAAATGAGCAGTGTAAATCCTAAGATTAATGAATTATTAAACTATTTATCTAAAAAATATGAATTAGTAATTTTAACTAATTGGTTTAAATCATCTCAAGTAAAAAGATTAGAAAATGCCCAAATGCTTCAATATTTTCAAGAAGTTATTGGGGGAGATGATTATATTAAACCAAATCCCCAAGCTTTTATTCAAGCTATGGGCGAATATAAGCCTCAAGATTGCCTAATGGTCGGAGATTCTTACAATGTTGATATTGAACCTGCTTTAAAATTAGGTCTTAATACTTTATTAATAAGTCCCGATAATCAAAATTATAATTGCTCAACCATCAAAGATATTTACGAATTAAAAAGAATTTTATAGAAAGAAGGAATAAAAATGTCTAAAAAATATTATATTACAACTCCCATTTATTATCCTAGTGCCTCTTTTCATATAGGACACTGCTACACAACAATTATTGCAGATGCTATCGCTCGTTATAAAAGATTAACTGGTTATGATGTTTTCTTTCAAACTGGTAGTGATGAACATGGCGAAAAAATTGAACGTAAAGCTGCAGAAGCCGGGGTAACACCTAAAGAATATGTCGATAAAATTATTGAAGATGCCAAAGATTTATGGGCATCTCTAGGTATCTCTTATGATTATTTTATTCGTACAACGGATAAAGAACACGAAGAAGCTGTTCAAAAAATCTTTAAAAAACTTTATGACCAAGGCGATATTTATAAAGGAGAATACAAAGGTTTATATTGTATTCCTTGTGAATCATTTTGGACAGAAAGTCAATTAGTTGATGGTAAATGTCCTGACTGTGGTCGGGAAGTTAAAGAAGTTAGTGAAGAAGCCTACTTTTTCAAACTATCTAAATATCAAGATAAATTAATTAAGTTTTATGATGAACATCCCAATTTTATTTTACCGCTTTCCCGAAAAAATGAAATGTTAAACAATTTTATTAAACCCGGTTTAGAAGATTTATGTGTTTCGCGTACTAGTTTTAAATGGGGAATATCTGTTGATTTTGACCCTAAACACGTTGTTTATGTTTGGATAGATGCTTTAAGTAACTATATTACTTCTTTGGGTTATCCTGATGAAAATGCCCCAATGTTCCAAAAATATTGGCCAGCGGACCTTCATTTAGTCGGTAAAGAAATCGTAAGATTCCACACAATTATTTGGCCTTGTATGTTGATGGCTCTAAATCTTTCTTTACCAAAACAAGTCTTTGGTCATGGTTGGTTAATCATTGATGGGGGTAAAATATCTAAAAGTTTAGGCAATTATAAAGACCCACGCGAATATATTCAAGATTATGGTGTTGATGCTGTTAGATATTATGCCTTAAGAGAAGTACCTTTTGGTAGTGATGGCAATTTTTCGGAAAGTGCTTTAATTAATCGCACTAATTCGGATTTAGCCAATACTCTAGGCAATTTAGTCAATCGTACTATTAGTATGTCCCAAAAATATTTTGATGGTGTTACACTAAATCCAAAAGTAAGAGAAGAAATCGATGTTGATTTAATTGCCAATGTTTTAGCCCTAAAAGAAATAGTTGAAGAAAAAATGACCGAATTAAAAGTTAATGAAGCTTTAGAAAGTATTATGGAAGTCTTAAAAAAATGCAACAAATATATTGATGATACTACCCCATGGACTCTAGCTAAAGATGAAACCAAAAAAGATCGCTTAGCTACTGTTTTATATAACTTACTCGAAAGTATTCGTATTTGTGCTATTCTTTTAAGTCCCTTTATTCCAACAACATCTAAAAAAATCTTTGCTCAATTAAATACTAAAGAAACAACTTATGACACTCTATCTTCTTTTGGAAAGTTGGAAGAAAATCATAAGTTAAATCAACCTGAAATCTTATTTAATCGTATTGATATTAAAAATGTTCAAGCCTAAAATAGCTTGAACTTTTTATATTAAATGAATTATACCTAAACCGATTAACAAAACAACTCCCAAAATACTAGCATATATTCCCCATATTTTACTCGCCCATTTTCCAATTAGAACTCCTAAAAAAGTAAAGAAAAAACTACACAAACTAAATATTAATACGGCTAAAAAAATGTTATTACAAATAGCTTTTAAACCTAAACCTACCGAAAAACTATCTAAACTAACTCCTAAAGCAAATAAAAAAATTCCCAATAAACTAAAGTTAAACTTATCTTCTTTCCCATTAATTAAATCAACTAACATTTCAATTCCAATGGCAATTAAAATAATACCGAGTAATATATCTGAATTTATTTCTAATATTTTCATTAATTGTAAACCAATAACTTGGCCTAAAATGGGCATAAAAAAGTGCATAATACCCACGACTAATGCTAAAATAAAAGCTTTTTTATAAGAAATATTAAAAGTTCCAATACCTAAAGATAACGAAAAAGTATCCATTGATAAAGCAACTCCTATAATTAATAAACTAAATATTTCTCGCAACATAACCCACCTAAAACATTTTATTTTATAATTTCTAAATTAGAACTTATCTAATAAATCTTTAACGAAACTGCGATATTCTACTTCACCAACATCTTCTTTATTATTTTCCATCAAACATAAAGGGGGAAATAAAACGCACCAAAAATTATCCCCAATACCTTCTCCTAAAGTAATAACTAAAGATTCGTAATTACCCGCGGGATATAACACACCTTTATAGTTTTTAACCGGAAAATAATTATAACCATAATTTATTTTATAATCAACTTTATAATCATTAACAATTTTTTCAATACTTTCCATATTATTCTTTATTAAACTTCTTACATCTTCACTACTTGTAGTTCCGTTAATTAAATTATAAACTTCTTCTTCTACTTTTTCTTTAATTATTTCTTTTTCTCTTTGATCTTCTAAACTATTACTATTAGCTATTACTCGAAATCTAATGGCTTTATTAGGAATTATTATTTCCTCATTTTTATTTAAAAATATATAACCTATACTTACTATAAATAACAAAATAATTATTTTTTTCAATTTTTTTCACCAATTATATTAAGAGTTAATTTTAAAATTTTATGCAAAAAAATATTGCTCAATTTTTAAGAATAATATATAATTAAAATAGGAAGGAGTAAACTAAATGCCTGAAAATAATTTTGAAAATCATTCAGACCGCAAAGTTATGGCTATTATTGCTTTAGTCTTAGGAATTTTATCTATTGTTCTATTTTTTATTCCTATAGTTGACTTATTATTAGGTATCACAGGTATTGTTTTAGGAGCTTTAAGTTTAAAAAGTTCCCGCCATGGTTTAGCTATTGGAGGCCTAGTTTGTGGTATTGTTGGTTTTGTTATAAGTGGTATTTTTACCATCTGTGCCTGTGGTTTTTATGGAGCAATGTGGCCTGAAATAAAAGAAGAAATAAACAAAAATACTTGTGAAGCTTCTGGTGGCACTTACTACAGCACAACTAAATGTTGTATTCATTCTGATGGTACTAGAACCTGTGCTGATGACTAATAACTTTAAAGTTATTAGCTATAATAAGATTGTTAACAAAGTCAAAAGATTTTGCAAAACAGTCTTTTTTATTTAGAAAAAAGTATTATAATTAAGATGTAAGAATGTTTTAAAGCATCATCTATTGAAAAATTCCTAGTTTGTATAGTATAATATTATTAAATTTTTTTAGGAGGTGTTCTATGGAGCATATAATGAAACTTTATGAGTCTAGTTTTGAAGATGTAAAATCTGGAAAGAAAAAAAAGAATATAGACTTAATGATGAAAAAAGAAAATTAGTAAGAGTTGGAGATACTATTAGATTCTTAAAACTTCCTAATTTAGATGAAGAATTTGTTACTGATGTTAAAGAAATAGAAACTTTTGATAATTGGTTTGATTGTTATTCCAAATATTATGATGAAGATTTTAAAGATAGATACGAAAGTGTTGAAGCCATTGTTCAAGATACTTACGATGGTGGTTATTATACTAAAGAAGAATCTGAAGAAAACGGTTGTGTAATCTTTTCTATAAAAAAACATAGAGTTGCACATCTTAACTCAACTGCTTGTTATTTAAAAAAAGATAACAAGGTCTTAATGATTAAATTTACAAAAAAGTGGGGTCATGTTTATGCTCCTCCAGGCGGTAAATTTGAAGAAGGAGAATCACCTTTGGATTGCATTATTAGAGAATTTTATGAAGAAACAGGATTAACATTAATTAATCCTAGATTACAAGGTATATCTTATTGGAAAGATAAGGACGAAGGTATTATATTTGTATATACGGCCGAAGATTTTGAAGGCAATTTAAAATTTGTTTCTGAAGAAGGAACATTAGAATGGATTAAGTTGGAAGATTTAACAAAGCTTCCCCAATTTGACCAAAATAAAATCTTTACTCCGTATTTATTTAAACAGGAATTATTTGAAAGTAAAAGTTTATTAGATAATAAAGCTAGAGTATTAAAAAACAAAATAAGAAAAATGTAGGCTATTAAATGAAGTTAATAATGCTAAATAATTTTTCTAAATATTAAAAGATTAATAATAAGATATGTGAACATTTTTTAATTCACTTTTAGTTTAACTGCAAGTAAAAGTCATAATTATGATTATGACTATAGGTTATTGTTGTGCAGACTTTAAATTTTGAGCTATTTTAAATATTTCCCAAACTATTTTTATCATACTCTAAGTATTAAAACTTAATTAAATATATACAAAATAAAAATAATGTTGTATACTATTTATAGCTATTTAGGAGGTTTATTATTATGAAAAGTAAAAATATAAACAAAATATCAGTAGAAAAAGCAATGGTAAATGCATTTCAAGATAAAAAGTTATGCCAAAAAACATCAGACTTATTGAAAAAAATGGTTGATGGTGAGCCAGTTAATAAAAATCCCATAAAAGAGATTCCGAATCCCGAACTTAGACTATACACTATAGCTAATAATATTTTTGAAACTATAGATGAATTATTACATTACTGTCGAATTAATAATAAGTCTATTGAAGGATTAAGAGTTTTAGATTATTATAGACAATTTGCTGGGTGTAGTGATGTAATAAGAAGTCAAGATTGTTATATGACAAATTTTTATACAGCAGTTGATGAAGATGGCTTTGGTGTGTACAACAATGAAAGAAGCATATATCGTGGTGAATTTATATGGGAGTATGAGTATGGAAGCATAAAATCGATGTATAAGATTTTTAGGGATAAAGGAATAATTTTTGAAAACGATATATATGCCAAAGAAGAAGAAAAAATGCAACATATCTTAAAATACTGCAAAGAAAACAATTTATTTAATATAGGAAAAAATAAAGATTGCATATAATTTTTTAACAGTTTTTTGTGGTAAAAATACAGATATGGTAGTGTGAAAAGTTTTATGGAAAACTAATCATACTATATGAAAAAGATATTAAAATGAAAATTTTAATATAAATC
>CANQOE010000004.1 GCA_947625315.1 uncultured Bacilli bacterium
CCCCTAATGGTATTTTCAATAATATCAATAGGGTCCCCAACCCCCATTAAATAACGAAGTTTATCTTCTGGTAAATATTTAGTCGCATAACCAACCATTTTATACATTGTTGGTTTATCTTCGCCCACACTAGTTCCCCCAATAGAATAACCATCAAAATCCATCTTTATTAGTTCTTCACAGCAATGTTTTCTTAAGTCTTCGTATTCGCCACCTTGGACAATGCCAAATAACATTTGCTCTTTATTCTTATGAACATCTTTGCCTCTTTTAGCCCATCTCAAAGTTCGCTCCACACTATTTTGACAATATTCATAAGTTGCCGGATATCCTATACATTCATCAAAACTCATGGCAATATCACTATCAAGTTTATTTTGAATTTCGATAGATTTTTCGGGAGTTAAAAGTAAATTATCCCCATTTAAGTGATTTTTAAATTTAACACCTTCTTCTAAAATATCTTTTCTTTTAGCTAAAGAAAATACTTGAAAACCTCCACTGTCAGTAAGAATAGGATAATCATAATTCATAAATTTATGTAAGCCACCAGCATGATTAACAACATCTTCTCCTGGTCTAAGCCATAAGTGATAAGTATTAGCTAAAATTATGCCACAACCTATTTCTTTTAACTCTTCCGGTGCTAAAGTTTTAACTGTTGCTTGCGTTCCTACTGGCATAAACATTGGTGTTTCAAAAATTTTACCATTATATTCAAAAGAACCTAATCTAGCTTGGGTATTCTTTTCTTTTTTTTCTAATTTATATTTAAACTTCATTTTGCTTCACCACTTAAACTTATTATAACCTATTTTTATTTATTAAAAAAGCTCTTATCTTGATATTTTAGGTAATTCTGTTATGTTTAAATCAGCCGGTAATTCAACCTTAACATGTTCTATAGTCGGTTTTAATAAAGATAATCTAGCTAACTTTGCTTTATCTATTTTATTTTCCATAAAAGCTAAATCCATTTTATCTTTATCTTTTTTAGTATAACTTTTTAATTTATAAATATATTCTGGAGGGGTAATAATAAGTGTTTGGCCTCGATAATTTACTATTTCTCTGCCAAAAACTTCTTTTGCTAATTCTAAAGGCATTATTTCATTTCGGGTATAAATATCCCCATCTTCATTATGGTAATATCCTTTATTAATTACTATCCCATTTATTCTTTGAAAACAAAATACTCCAATATGAAAATCAGAACCATCTAAAGTTGCTATTACTTCATGTTCTCCTGAAGGAATACCATTTTTAAGAACCCGCGGCGAATTAAAGCGTTTATCACTAAATTGTAAACCCATTTCTTCACAAACTTCTCTAAATTTAGAAATATCTTCTTCATTTAAACTTATATCTATATCTTCATGAACTCTTTTAGATTCTTCACCATACTTTATATAAGCACATAATGCCCCGGCTAATTGATAATCAACATTTTTTTCATTTAATTTTTTTATTAAAATTTCTAATTGGTCATAAATAACTTTATGATTTTCTTTTATAAAATCGGGATTAGTTAGTCTTTCATATCTCTTTAAATAATTTTTAACTACTTGTTGAGCTAATTCATTTATTTTTGCTTTTATAATAGTTAAATCATCAGGTGAATCTATAAACATAGTTATTGCTTTTTGATTTTGTTCTTCATTTATTGCTCCCGGATATTGCTCATTTATTAATTTACAAATATAATTAATATAATCTATTATCATTTGCTTTTTTGTTTCCATATTCCTACTCCTTAGCCTATTTCTAAAATAATTATAACTTATTTTTCTATCTTAAAAAAGATATTATTGTAACTTCTTTAAAAAACTTTTACTTTTTAAATAAAGCCCTGTATATCTATCATAATAAGTATTTAAAAAGTGATTAATCTCTTCTTTAACTTCCCTACTAATTTTTAAATTACTAATACTTTTTATTTCTACATAATAATATAATCTTAAAAGTTCCATTGTTTTAGGTTTAACTAACCTTTCATTTTGATAACAATTTTTGCAAATGTAACCTCCTCTATCTCCATCAATAGTTACAATATCGGTTTTGGCCCCACATGCCACACAACAATCAAGCTTTAATCCCACTCCTAAATAATCCAAATATTTAATTTCTAATATATTACAAAGAATTAAAGGGTCTAATCCCTTATTTATTTTTAAAATAGTAGCTATAAACTCATCATAGACATTATCTTGAGTTTGTTTTACTACTTGCATAGTTAATTCCGTTAAATAATTTAAATAACTTAATAAAACAATATCATTTTTAATATTCTCTAAATCATTTATAACATCAACACTTCTTAAAATAGATAATTTTTCTTCTTTATAAACTATACTAAATTTCGCATAAGTAAATTTTAAAGTTGTAGCTCTAAAAGAACTTTTGACTGTTTTAGATCCTTTAGCCATTACTCCAATTAAACCTTCATTAGTATAAATATTTATAATTCTAGAAGTTTCTCCATAATCCGTAGTTTTAACAATTATTCCCTCAATCTCTTTAATCATAACTATCACTAATTTAATTATAAAAAAAAAATAAAATAACTTCAAGCAATAAAGTTATTTTTCTTCTCTTTCAATATTTTTATATTCTAAATAATCTTCAACTTTTCCGGATTTCTTAAATTTATTCCAGGCTTCTTTTTTATTCATTCTAATCAACCTTTCTATTTTTATTATGGAAATATTTAATTCTTTTTATTCATTAACTTGACTTTTTTTATCTTAAATTATATAATAATAAGCAATTTGGAGGTTTCCTATGACATTAGAAAATATTGTTTTATATTCTCATATTCATAATTATAATACACCATTTCCTAAAGAAATAATTTACACTTTAAAAAAATATGATGTTATGACTGCTCAAGAATTAGAAAATCTTGTTTTAAGTGGTAATAAAGAATTTCAACAAGATTATTATAAATATATATTAAATTATGCTTATAGAACTCTTAATGAGATTAAACAAGGAATTATTTACAATAAAACTTATAATTTAAATTATCCTCAAGATAATTACTATTTAAATATTTTAAATAAAGCTGATCAAGAAACTAAAGCTCAATCTTTAATTATAATAAACCCTATAGGTACTTCAAAACTTCCTTATGAATTAAATAAAATTAATATTAAATTAGTTAAATATCTTTTAGAAAATTATTCCTTAGATGGACAAAATGCTTTAATTGCTAGTATTTATGGTTTAGGTTCTAAAAAAATTTTTGATTTTATAAAAGGTTTAGATTTTTACAATAAATTTATGTTAGAAGTTGTTTTAGATAATCCTCATTATTCTGGTAATTTATTCTTAAAAGATCAAAAAGCTAAATTAGCTTTAGCCAATGCCAAAATAGATTTAATATTAGATACTTTAGCTCATCATAAACAATTTATCTGGGGAACGTTAAGTCCCAGTACAATTAATTTACTACGTTCTTTAGCTAAAATCGATACTAATTTATATTACCCCGATTGGCGTTATAAAAGATTTATTAATTACATCAGCAATTATACTACATTAGAAGAATTAAGTTCTGATGTTGCTTTAAAACTAGCTTTGAATAGATTTATAAAATAAAGCTAGTTTTCTTATAAATGCTATAACTCTCATAAAGTCAGAAAATTATTGATTTTTTTTGAGTTATAATCAATTTTTTAGCAAAATTAAAAAAATTAGAAATCTAAAAATCCTAATTCTTTTATATATTTTTCTTTGTCTTTCCAATTTTTAACCGTCTTTACAAACAATTCTAAATATACTTTTTTCTTAAAATAATTTTCTAAATCAAGTCGCGACTTAATTCCTACTTCTTTTAATCTTTCCCCTTTTTTGCCAATAATAATCTTTTTAATATTATCTCTATCCACAATAATATCTACCCCAATATTGACAATATCTTTTTTTTCTTCAAACATAACCGTATGACAAGTTAAAGAATGAGGTACTTCTTCCATTAAA
Source organism: uncultured Bacilli bacterium (assembly GCA_947625315.1). Classification (GTDB taxonomy): domain Bacteria; phylum Bacillota_I; class Bacilli_A; order RF39; family UBA660; genus Caccenecus. The sequence goes on from CANQOE010000004.1 coordinate 3,982, forward strand.
GTATCAAATAATTTTTCTCTAACTATTTCACTAACCATAAAATATGGTGAATTACTTGTTTTAATATTAGGATCAAAATAACGGACATCATCTTTTAAATATTTCTTTATAACTTTAATTAAGCGTTCGACATTATCATTTTTTAAAGCTGACACTGGTACAATATCACTAAAAGGATATAAATCTTTATATTCATTAATCATTAAAATAATATCTTCATCACTTATTTTATCGATTTTATTTAAAACTAAAACAACCGGAGAATTAGTTTTCTTTAATACATCAATTATAAATTTATCGCCTTTACCTAGACCCGTGGAAGCATCGACTACAAATAATAAACAATCAATATCTTTAACTAAACTTAAAGCTTGTTTATTAGTTACTCTTCCCAGTTTATTTATGGGACGAATAATTCCTGGCGTATCTATAAAAACAATTTGATAATCGCTTTCGTTATATATTCCCTGAATAATATTTCTGGTCGTCCCCGCAACTTTACTCGTTATTGCCACTTTTTCATTAATAATCGTATTTAATAAAGTTGATTTTCCAACATTAGGTCTTCCAATTAAACTAACAAAACCACTTCTCAAAAGACAACTACCTCCTTAAATTTTTTAAAACATACTTAAAAATAAATCGCGTAAATAAGGTCCAAATACAAACATACTTATTACAATTGAAACTATAGCCATTATAAAACTCGCGGCACTACCACAGTCTTTAGCAATTTTAGCCAAAGGATGGATTTTAGTCGTTGTTAAATCAACCGCGGCTTCAATCGCCGTATTAATTAATTCTAAAGCTAAAATACTTCCTAAGGCAATAAAAATAATGGCCCATTCCGATAATTTAATTTGAAAAATAATCCCTAAAGCAATAGCTACAATGGTCGCAATTCCATGAATCCATAAACTTTGTTCATAGCGATATGCATAAAATAACCCTTGTAAGGAATATTTAATACTCTTAAAGAAACGCGAAAAACCATAAACTTTTACATCTTCCCGATTAAATTCTTGCATTTCTTGTTTTTTTAATTCTTTACCTTGTAATTTCTTGCGCATTTAAAATCTCCTCCTGTAAGCTAAACATAACATTCTCATCTTCTTTTTTCATATGATCATATCCTAGTAAATGAAGTAGTCCGTGAACCGTTAAAAATGATAACTCTCTTTTAATTGAATGTCCATACTCTTTAGCTTGTTCCCTCATTCTAGGAATACATATATAAATATCTCCTAAAACACGAAAATCTTCATTTATCTTATCTTCATTATCTTCTAAAGCAAAAGATATAACATCCGTAACTTTATCTATTCCTCGATAATTTTTATTAATATCTTGAATCGTTTTTTCATCGACAAATATAATCGAAAAATAAGCATTCTTAACTTTTTCGTGATCTAAAGTTGCCTTTATAACATCCTTTAAATAACTATAATCAAAATCTACTTTATATACTTCATTTATTTCATAATTCATCTAAATTACTCCTAATCGTCCTAACATATATAATACCATAAAACCTAAAATAATTAAACATAATATATTATAAAAAACATCACTATCAAATATCGAAGGTAAAAACTTTTTTATCGCATTCATAGCTACATATAATAAAAATCCTAATAAAGAACCTACAGCATTTAATAATATATCATCAACATCAAAACTGCGGCCAATACATAACTGCACAAATTCTACTGTTGTGGAAGATATCAAACTAACAATTAATATGGGCAACATTTTATTAGGTTTAATATATTTGGAAATAAAATAACCAAATGGAATAAAGATAACTATATTCCCTACCACATTCATATAAAAAGAATAACTTCCTATTTTATAACGAAATATTTCGGTAAATGGTACTAAATTATACCCACTTGTTGTATTTAATTCACTTCTAGTCAATAACTCATATAAAAGTAAAATATAAACAATAAATAAAAGATTAAAAAACTCTTTATGAAAAACTAATTTTTCATCATTCGATTTTTTTTGGGCAATTCTAACTGTTGCAATAATAATTAAAAAAATTGTTAACATTGGCCACATATTATCTATTGCCGTCGTTAAAATATTAGTTATTGACTTTATCAACCCTATCATCTTCCATTTCTAAAGTATACTCTTTTACTTCCCCGATTTGTTCTTCAATACTAAAAAACATCTCTATATATAAATTACCATTATTTACACTTTTTTGCAAGACTTTTTGTGAAATTATTTTATCAGTATCTTGACTTTTAAGCTTTAATTTAGCAAATATTTCTTCCGTTGCTTTATTTATGGCTTCATTAGTACTATAACTTTTAGTTTCTCTTTTTACTTCGTATTCTTTAGCAATATAAAAAGTATAACCCAACACTTTAAATAACTCTTTTTTTTCAATTTCACTATCTTTAATTCTTCTTTTTAAAATCAATGTATCTTTTAAACCATCATTAACTAAAAAATTAAATCGCCATTTCCCAGTTTTATTAGCCTCTTGATATTCTAAAGGAATATTAGCACTAGCTTTATACCAAACTTCCCCCATAACTTCACCATCACTACAAACATTATCTTTAACTTCTTCCCCAACTTTAATTTCTCCACTTATTAATATATCATCTTTATTTACATAATCATTAATACTAACTAAAGCTACCCCTTTTCTCGTTAAAATCTTTTTAACAATACCGCTCTTTTTAGCTACAATATGACAATAATCTTTAGGTACTGTTTGATTAGTAATAATTCTTTTTTCAACCCGTACATTAATAACCATACCCTTTACTTCAATTTCTAACCATTCAATTTTATCTTTATAATTATTTTTAATATTGGTAATAATTTGTTCATATTCTTGATAACTTTTCTTAAAACTTAAAGGTTTAACACCCGCTTCCTCTAAAGCATCTGTAAGTATTTGTCTAATCTCTTTATCTTGATGAATAACATTAACTTTAACAATAATATTAGTCAATATTAAAAATATAAGGACACTAAAAACTAAACCTACTACCAGTAAGATATTCTTTTTTAATTCTTTAATTAATTTATAAAAGCCTTTATCATCAATTATTTCTAATTTATAACTAAATAAATATTTTTTAACTCTTTTTAAATCATTACTTAAAATATCACAAACTAAAGCTTCCCTTAAATATTCAATATTTTTTATATCAACCCCTATATTATTTAATTTAAGTAAAACTTTACTTTTATCTTTGGTATTTATTTTAATCTTTAAATAATGTTTCATCTAACAAACCTCAAACTATTAATTAAACCTTTAATTAATATCTCATGATTATCCATACTATTAACCGTTAAATTTTCTCCTTCAATAATTAAATTAAATTCTTTTAACTTTAATTCAATTAAATTATCTGTTAATGTATTTAGAGTTTGATAGTAATAAACATGCAAACAATTATTAAAAATATCTATATAATAGTCTTGATCTAATAAAAAATTCTGCATATTTTTAATTATTTTCATGAGTTTCACCCATTTAATTTTATGATTAAAATAACTAAAAAAAACTAACTTTTTAGTTTAAGTTAAATAATTATTTTGCGGTTACAACCGCAAAATAAAAAGTAGACCTAAATCTACTTAACTCTATGCTCTTGAAGAATATTTACCATCACGAGTAGAAATAATAATTTTTTCTCCTTCATTAATAAATAAAGGAACTTTTACTACATAACCAGTTTCAATTTTGGCATCTTTTTGCGCATTATTTGTCGTATTACCTTTAACAGCTGGTTCAGTTTCAATTACTTCATATTCCACTTTTTCAGGTAAATCAATACCTAAAATCTCACCCTCATAGAACTCTACTGTAATGTCTAAACCTTCTTTAATAAACTTAACATTATCTCCTAAAACTTTAGCAGATATTTCAATTTGTTCATAAGTTTCATTATTCATAAATACATAATTATCTCCTGCACTATATAAATATTGCATTGGAGTTCTATCAACATGAGCTCGAGCTATTTTAATATTGGTATTATATGTATCTTCAGTTATGGAACCAGTTCTTAAATTCTTTAATTTCATTCTAACAAAAGCGGAACCTTTACCAGGTTTAACATGTTGGAATTCAACAATTTGGTATAAATTATTATCCATAATAATTGTCATTCCGTTTTTAATATCATTAATATTAATATTCATTCTTTACCTCCTATTATTTTTTTTCTTTTACGATTTGATGTTTATGGCAATTTTTACAATATTTCTTTACTTCTAAACGATCAGGAGTATTTTTCTTATTTTTAGAAGTACATCTAAGTTCTTCACCACACACTGTACATTTAAGTGTTACATAATTACGATTTTCATTTTTGGCCATAAAAGCACCTCCTTTTTAAAAGTTCAGTAGTATTATACCATTAAATTAGTCAGTTGAAAAGAGAAAATTGTTAATATTTCGTGCAATATAACGATTTACTTGGGAATTATAACTACTATTAGTATTAAGTTGGGCTGTATTAGGACTAACAACTACTAAAGAGTAATTAGCATCTTCACTATACATTATAAAAGTATTGGAAAGAACATAAGCATCCATTATATTATCATAATCACTATCAATATAAGATTCACTAGTTCCCGTTTTACCATAAGCTTTAATCTTTTGATTGACATAATAATAACCTGTACCATGGGTAATTACTTCTCTAAATCCTTCTTGCACTCTTTTTAAATAGATATCTTCAACATCGACTTTATTTAATAAAGTTCGATTATTTTCTAAAACTATATCTCCATTTTCATTTTTAATATTATGCATTAAATTAAGTTTTAGACGCTCTCCATTATTAGCAATCGTATTAATATATTGTAGTAAACCTACTGGTGTATATGTATCATATTGCCCAATAGCTAAATTCATTAAAAGATCCGCGGCAACTTTTTCGCCCTTTAAACCAACAGTTTCATTAGGTAAATCAATACCGGTAAGAGAACCTAAACCAAAAGAAGCATACATTTCCCGATATTTATTAAAAGGTTCTTCATCAACATCAACTTGCATATCATATTTATAATTATAACCGGCGACTTTTAAAGCCGTGATAAACTGATAATAATTACTACTTTGGGCTAAAGCTTTAATATCATTAATTTTTCCTAATCTTTTCCAACTACATTTAGGAGGTATATTAGCTAGTTTTACACAAGAATCTACCATCGTTGTTCCAATATCTAAAGCTTTATATTTATAACCCACACTAATGGAAGCCCCTTTAACAACACTTCCAACGGTATATGCATTCTTAATAACATTTATACTAACATCTTGAAAACTATAATCTTTATTATTAGTTATTAATCTAATTCCCCCAATAGCGCGTATAGCTCCCGATTCATAATCTCCCACTAAAGCATAACTTTCTTTATAATATTTAGTATTGGGTTTCTTTTTAGCTTTAAGTATTTCTTCTTTAATAATTTCTTCAACTTTTAATTGAATATCCATATCTATTTCTAAAGTTAAATCATTTCCTTTTTTAGATTCTCTAACTAATTTTAATTCATTATTTTCTAATTTATATAAAGCTTTTTCCCCCTTTAAATATTCTTCATAATATTCTTCCAAACCACTTATTCCTACTTTATCATTTAAGCTATAACCATCATTAAGTAAATATTCTTTTTCTTTAGGTAAACTATTAGATATAGCCCCTAATATACTTTTTAAAGAATCATTATAAGGATATACTCTTACCCATGAAAGTTCTCCCACTATTCCCTTTAAATTAGCTTCTAATATTGAGGCATATACATCATCACTAATATCAATTAATAAAGTTTTATTATCATATATATAACCTTCATTCATCAAATAATAAAAATAAGAACTATACTTTTCTATTTCACTTAAATTATCAATGTCTTCTTCTTTTATTCGTTCTTTTTTTAATTCATTTAATTCTTCGTTTGTCATTTCTCTTTTTTTAACTAATTCTTTTTCTTCTAAAGTTACTAAATCATTTACTTTATCAGGATATAATATCATATAATAATCTCGTAATTTTTCAGTTTTATATTCATATTCAAAATTGGTTAATTTAACTAAATCTTTAGCTATTTTAATTTCTTCTTCTTTAGTTATATCACTTTGTTTATGATATATAATTGTATTAACTCCTTTATTATCAACAATTACTCTTCCCTTAATATCTAAAATACGACCTCTAGGAGCACTATTTCCCTTTACATAAACATTATTTAATTTATCTAATAAATTTAAATAATAATCATGTTTTATAAAAGCTAAATAATATACTCTATATAAAAATAAACTAAATATTAAACATATTAAAATAGTTAAAAAAATAAACTTTTTTTTCATATACTTCACCATTATTAGTATTCAAAAAATATTTAATTTCATACAATGTAATAGGGTGATATTATGTATAATATTATTGAAAAAGCAATGCATAATTTAAAAATTGAAGATGTCCAAAATTTTGCTCTAAGTAAAAATGTCCAATTATCCGAACCAGAACTTTTATTTACTTATGAATTTATTAAAAAAAATTGGTCTCAAGTAATTAAAAACCCTAGTATTTTAAACTTAGACCGCTACAAAGATAAATATAGTTTAGAAAACTTTCAAAAGATTAAAAAATTATTTATTGAATATAGTTCTAAATATCAAGCATTTTTACGTTAACTGTTAAGACTATTCTTGACAGTTTTATTTTTTATAACATTCTCTTATATCTTCCAAAATATGTTCATTAAATTTACCATCTCTAAGCATTTGAATTTCAAACTTATAAGGAGGATATAATCTATTTTTATCTTCTAAAGTTTCTCCAATATAAGGAGTTTCAAGTATTTTAGGAATATCTTTTAATTTTTCTTCATTAATAATATTTAATAAATTAGTAAAACCAATTGTCCCAAATCCAATATTAGCATGTCTATCTTTTTTACTTCCTAAAATATTTTTACTATCATTAATATGGATACATTTAACATATTTTAAACCAATAACTTTATCAAAAACATCTAAGAATTCCGTAAACTTACTCATATCAAAACCGGCATCATTTAAGTGACAAGTATCTAAACAAACCCCAATATTATCTTTATTAATAACATTATCAATTATATATTTAATTTCTTCTAAAGTAGAACCCAGTTCACTACCTTTACCAGCCATAGTCTCTAATAGAACCATAACACTTGTATTATCTAATACTTTATTTAAAGCAAAAACAATATTATCTAAAGCTATATTAGCCTCTATTCCCACACTCGAACCTGGATGTAAAACTAAATATTTAATATTTAACTCTTCACATCTTTTAATTTCATTTTTTAAAAAATTAATACTAAAATTATATTTACTATCATCTTTATTATTAGCTAAATTAATTATATAAGGAGCATGACAAATAACTGTATTAATATTGATATTATTTTCTTGCATTAATTTAAGAGCTTCCCTACTTAAATCTTTATCTAAACTACTACGTAGAGTATTTTGAGGAGCTCCCGTATAAAACATAAAAGTATTAGCTCCATAACTTATAGCTTCTTTAACACTTCCAAGTAATTGCTCTTTTCCAAAAGATACATGTGAACCGATAATCATTTTTACCACCTATAAATATTATAAAAAAAATAACTTACTTTAACAAGTTATTTTTTATTTTTACCAATAAAAAATGTGAAAAACATTATCTGTTTAGGCTTATGCATCGAATAAATCGCACTTTGCCATACGTCCTAAACGAAAACAGCTTATATGTTTCCACATCTAAAAACAATATAACATAAATTATTAAAAATGTAAATAATTATTTCCCACAAGTATTTGAAGCATTATTAGAAGAATCTGTTACATCATCACTTGTAACATCTGGTGCTTTATCTTCAATTAAATTAGTTCCATTAGATAACCATATTTTATAACTATAGCCTCCATCTTTACTTTCAATTAAGAAACTACCATTATAACCTTCATCTTCTTTTTCAATTAAACCAGCATCTTTTAAATCTTGAAAAGAATAACATTTATCTCCTGTACCACCATCTTGCGTATACAATGTTTTAGCAGACCCTAACATAAGGTTTGCTTCGGTTGCTAATACTTGTTTTCTAGCACTAGACATCATTGGTACAACCGCATTCGTAGCAATTAATACTACGACTGCTAATATAACTATAACACTTAATAACTCTACTAAAGTAAAACCTTTTTTTAAACTTTTCAACCTAATCACCTTCTAAAATAATTATATCAAAAATATCTTTATAGTCAATACAAATTAATTTGATTTTTCAAATTAAAATTTGAAATATATAATATTTAATTATTTTCAGTTTTTAGATATCTCTCTTACTAACCTTAAAGTTTTTTCATATTTTTGTAATTTATCTTTATATTCTGCATTGTCTTTTATGCTTTCTAAATTTTTTTCAAAACTAGTTATTAATGGTTTATATTCATGCATTATATCTTGAAGTTCTTTGGTAATAATTTTTAACTCTTGGATATCTGGTTTATTATGAATCTTAAAATATCTAATATCTTCTAAATCTTTTTTTATATGCATTAAATTGTTTAATACAGGAATATTACTAAGGCTTAAATAATCCTTATTTTTTAAATATTTAGATAATCCATATTCAATTATGAAATATAAACAAACTGTAAGTGCCAATAAGCATAAAGTATCAATAAAAATAGCGTCAAAATTTGGTTCCTCATGATAATTACTTAAATCATTTTCAACAATTTTTAATTGCCAATAAGCTTCTTCATATAAATCTTCAATATTTAAAGTCTTTTTATCTTCATATTTTTTATTACCATTAATTCCTAATTCTTCTAAATCAAGATTAAAATAATCATCATAATTTTGAACATTTAAATTAGCTACATCATAAGTATCAACTCTTCTTTCATAATAGCCAAAAAGTGCATCTTTATATGGTCCATACTTAATTAATTCAATACTTTCCTCAGGTATTTTTCCAGTCACTTTAACTTCTTCACTAGTATAACTTGTCTTTTTTGTTATAGAATCATAATAAGTAGTTTTTTTAGTATAAAATTTATCTTTACTTAAATATTTGGCTAAACTAAAAGAAGCAAAACCTAAAGAAATAAAATAAGCAACACTTGCTAAAAAGCAACCAGCTCTCTTAAATAAATCTATTCTACTCTCTCTAATATGCCCTTTTCGATTTTCTAAATTTTGTTTATAAAACATTGTATTGTGAATTAAATCTTGAGCTTTTTTGATATATTTATCTAAATCATTATTTAAATCATTGATAATATTTATTCTTTCTTCAATATATGTAACATCTACTATAGCTCTTATTAAATCGGCATTTAAATAAGTTGGACTTCCCATAGCATCTAAACTAGATACTATCTTTTCAATTTGGGCATTCTTAACATCTCTTAAATCTATTTCTTCTAAATTTTTAACTATTTCTTTATCTAAATTATAAACATAATTTTCATTTGTTTCACACATCTTAAGTGTTGGACTATCATTTAATAAACGATATTCTAATTTTATAAAAATATAGACATAGTGATATAAATCTTGAAACAAAGGTATTTCAATTTCATGATCTAAAGTATTAGAGTTTTCCATATCTTTTAACATCTGCATTATTTTACTACGCATACTAGCTAATCCATTAATTGTTTCTTGATTAACATTTTCAACAAAATCTTTTAATAATTTAGTAAAAGATACTAATTGCATATAAATATTATATTTCTCTAAATCTAAATATAAACTATTTAATTTACTACAATAAGTTATATAAATTTGTTCTAATTGCATTTCATCTGATAAAGATACATGCGTATTACTTAAATCTAAATATTTATTATTATACATATTATTTTTTTGAGCAATTACGTTATTTTTAATATTAATATATATATCTTCAAAATTCTTAACATTTATACCAATCTTTTTTAGTTGTTCTAACTTTCTTTCTACTTTATAACAACATTTATCATATTCGATTGCTTTATCAGTATTTACCATAACCATAACCATTTCAAAAAGATTAACTTAATAATCCTCATCTATTTTATTTATATATTCTAATTCTTCTTCAACTACATTTTTAAATCTATGTTTAAATATTCTAACTCTTCTTCTTAAATCTTGGGCATCATTTTCAATTTTTTGAGCCTTTAATAAAGCATCATTTACAATTCTTGAAGCATTTCTTCTAGCTTCATCAATTACTCCATTAGCTTCATCTTTCGCCATTTTTTTAATTTGACTAGAAGTATCTTCGGCGATCATTAAAGCTCTATTTAAAGTACTTTCCAAAGCTTTATATCTTTCAATTTCTTTTTTTAATTCTTCTAAATCACTATCTTGTTTTTTTAGTTTATTGAGCATACTCTCATATTCTTGAGTTACTTCTGCAACAAAACTATTAACTTCATTTTTATTATAACCATTAAAACTTGTACTAAACTTCCGCAAGATAGCTCACCTCAATTACTATTTTATTTTTTTACCATTCGTCTTCTTCTTCAGGTTTATTTTTTTCAGTTTCATCACTTATTTTCCCTTGAACATTAACATTTCTTGGTGCACATAAATAAATACCTACCCCAATTTTTTGCATTGATCCTCCAATAGCATATATACATCCACTTAGAAAATCAATAATTCTTTTCGCTTGTTCACTTGTAACCCGCTTTAAATTAACAACTACACTATTTCTATTTTTTAAATGATCGGCAATTTGTTGGGATTCTGAATAAGCTCTAGGCTCTAATAATATCATTTTATTGCCATTTTTATCTGTTCCACTTAAAGCTTCTTCTTCACTCATATTATAATATTCATCTTCACTACTAGAAATAATATCTTCATCTTTATTAAATAAATTTTTAAACAAAGCCATATTAACCTCCTATAAATATTCCATAATTCGAACATCTTTAGCTAACTTTTCTACTAAAGATTCTGGTTCATATTGTTTAAATATTTCTTCAAAATTACTATTATCCATTAAAAACATATCATGATAATTAATAAATATTTCCGATAAATTTGTAACACCTAAAAGTTGTAAATATTCTAAATTTTTTATGACTAACTTTTTATGAGCTTCAATTTCTTTTAATAAAGCTTTAGTTGAATTTTCTTTTAGCTCTTCAATATCTTTTTTTTCAAATCCAAACTTTTCTAAGAATTTCATGCATTCACACTTCCTCTTCCATAAGCTCTATCTAAATAACTAAAAGCCGGATAAACTTTCATATTTAAAATATTTTGCATATCCATAGTTAATTTTAAACCATCTAAAGCATTATCTATTAAATGAGTAAAACCTTCAACTAAATATCTCTTATTATCATTTTTAATTACCATATCTAAATTATTTTCAATATGATTAATAATAAAACCTAAGGTACCATCCGTTTCATTCATTTTTAATTCACTTAGAGTCCGCATCATCGTATCTTTTACTTGTAAATCTTCCATATCTAAATAGAAATTATCTTCTTTATTTTCTAAAGAACTACTTTGACTTTGAACTGGTCTTTGATTTTTATAAGCTTCAAAAGTTTCTTGATTATTTAATTGACTAACCAATCTTCCATCTTGATTAGTAATAGCTAAACCTAAACTTAAAGCTTCTTTTACTCTACTTACATAAGCCATAGTAAAGTGTGCTGCTTTAATATCACTCATAAATAAATCTTTTAAATTTAAAGCATTAATTTCTGCTAGTGCATTATTCATATCTTCTAGCTCTCTACCATCTTTACAAAATACTTTCAAAAAAGAACATGGTACTGTTTCTAACACAAATTGATTTTTTTGTAAAATTTCCATTACTTTATTAACATTTTCTTCTGGTATTAAGCTAATAGTTGTAATAAACGAATAAATCGTATCCCCATTAGCTAACTTTAAACCAGTCGTTTTCAAAAATTTTTGTAATTCCATCCTTTAACCTCCCTAATATGCCATCAAAGGCACTTTCTTTGGATCTAAACCACTACTTTGTAATAGAATAATTGCTTTATCAAGACCCCGATAATCATATTTAGTTAATACATCTGGATTTAAATAAATATCTATCGCTGTCTTACCTACCCGCATTAATCTATCCATTTTTGCTTCTAACTCTTTATCATATAATAAATTTAAATTATCGACAAATAAATCTAAATTTAAACTATTCTTTTTAAATATATTAACATTTCTTCTAATAACATTTTCATCATAATGAGCTAATACTTCATCTAAATCACTATTAGTATAATCAAGAGTATCAATACCAAGTTCGGTAAATAATTCGCTTAAATCTTCTCGAGCTGTATTTTCATCTTTAACAACCGTTTCTTCTAAAACTTCTTCTTTAGGAGCTTCTTCTACTTTAGAAGTATCTTCAACATTATTAACTTCTTGACTTCTTGCTTCTTGAATAACTTCACTAATTGATTTCTTAGATAAATCATGATATCTTTCATCATAATCAAATAAAGCATCTTCTGGGAACATCAATATTTTCGCTGCTTCTCTAATTTCCTCTTCACTTAAACCAAATTGTTCTAATAAAGATGTAATAGCTTCTCTGGTAATATTGATATTGCCTTTTAAAGCTAAATCAAAATATTCATTTAATTTATCTTGATTTTCTTTAGCTTGATCTTTTCTAATCCCTAGTTCTTCAATAGTAGTAATAGCACTATTCATTTCTTCTTCAACTTTAACTAAAGATTCTTCACTTTCTTTAATATCTTTTTCAATATTTTCAATTGTCTTAGGTAAAACATCACTTAAATTATTTAATAAAGCCTCAGGATCAAAACTAATATTTAATCTTTCAATTACCGTTTCATATTTACTTTTATCAATTCCACTTAAAACCGTAATTAAATCTTTACCTTGTTCTTCTAAATTTTTACTATCTTCTTTTAAACCAGCAATTTTCTCTTGTAAGGCTCCCTTTTCTTCTGTTGTTCTTTCTTTTGTTGCCTCAGCTTCATCATGTAATTTTTCCATTTCTTTAAAAATCACACTATCAGAACCCCGTAGGTTATATAACTTATCTAATAGTTTATTTACTTCTAATGTTGAGGTTTTCATAACCAACACTCCTTTATTCTATAAACAATTATAGCAAATAACCTTTTAATTGTAAATAATAAATTAACAAAAAATAAAAAAAGCCTCTAGCGGCCTTTATATTTTTGTTCTTCATCTATAAAACTTCTAAAACATTTATTAAAATTAACTTTAAAAATCATATCATAGCTTAAACGGGAATCTATTTCTTGTTTAATATGGGGATTAGTTAAATAATACTGCCAAAAATTAGCCTTTTCTTGAGGATTATTATAAAAATATTCAAAATCCATAAACCCTTTTTCTGGATTTTTTAATCGCTCTTCATAACTTCTTATTCCATACATTTTGCTTCACCAATTTAATTCTAACAATTTTTAATTAAATTGTCTATATTTTTTTAAAAAAACATATAATATATTTGACATTATTAAAAAAATGTGTATAATTATTAATACAAGTACATGGCAGGCGTTATATTTTATATAATGTGTTTATTTGCCTATAAAGGTTCTAAGAGTATTTAAACTGCCTTTAAAGAAATTAGAAAAATAAACTCCCTATATTAAAATATTCGCACCTCTTTTGTATTTAGTATAATAGAAAGGAGAATAAACTAATGGCAAGATATACTGGACCAGTATATAAAAAATCTCGTCGTTTAAATTTCTCTACTTTAGAAACAGGTAAAGAATTATCTCGACGTCCATATGCTCCAGGTCAACATGGTAATGATCGTCGTAAAAAATTAAGTGAATATGGTATCCAATTACAAGAAAAGCAAAAAGTTAGAACTTTGTATGGTCTAAATGAAAAACAATTTAGAAAAACTTTTGAAAAAGCTTCTAAAATGCATGGTGTAACTGGTGAAAACTTACTTAAATTATTAGAATCTCGTTTAGATAATATTGTTTATCGAATGGGATTAGCTAACACTCGTAAAGGTGCTAGACAAGTAGTTAATCATGGTCATATCACTGTTAATGGAGTTAAAGTTGATATTCCATCATTCACTTGCAAACCAAATGATGTTATAGCAGTTAAAGAAAATTCTTTAGATCATCCGGCAATTAGAGCAGCGCTTGAGGCTAATCCAACACTAAAACCATTTGTAACATTTGATAAAAACAAAATGCAAGGAACATATGTAAGATATCCAGAAAGAAACGAACTTAACACTGAAGTTAATGAATCATTAATCGTTGAATTCTATAACAGATAATAAAAAAACACGTCAAAAGGCGTGGTCTTTTTATTTTAGTTAACTTTTTATAAAGCAATAATATAAGGATCATCAATTGTCCCTTTACCAGAAGTAATTAAAGTATTAGCTTTTAAATTTATGACAGGTCTTAGAGGATCTGAATTCCAAGTATTACTCCAAATCATTTTACCTGTTTCATTAATTCTATATACATGCGCCCGATCTGGATTATCTGATCCATCATTAACATGAAATAAAATAGGAGTAATAGTCCAACAAATTTCTCCAGTCCAAAGCCAATGGCCATAATTAGGAACATTTGAATCTATACTATTATAATATAAACTTCCCGCATAAATAGCTTCATCAGCCGTGATTAAGCCAACTGGATATTTTAAAGCTTTATTTCCATTAGTACTTTCTTTTGTTGTATATAAATCTTTTTCTTTATTTGGGCAATTAAATATTGGTTCAGCAGTTCCTTTAGAAGCAAAATCTGATATGTTGTTCAATCTTCCAAAAGCTCCATACACCGTTGCATTTGTTCCGAAACCATAGCCATTATATCTATCTGGTTGTTCTTTAGGTATACTTCTATCACCACAAAAACCGGTATCTCCGTCTAAATATTGTTCTTCTTCTTTTAAGTTTGTTTCATACCAGGCATCTATAGCTTTTTTGGCATCACTATCATTTGTTCCTATATGTTCAGCATCGAAAGTTTCTGATCCGGGTTCTCCATAAACATAACCAACATAAGCATTATTATTCAAAGTTATATTGAATGGTTTGTTACCAATGCCACTGTTGGCAATCATAAAATAGCCTCTTAATTTTTCATTTTCATAACTTTGTGTTACTTCACTTGCTCCTCCAACTCCTGCATAGATTAATCTTATACTTCCATTGCCATTTATTCTGATTATTCGCCACCAGATGTCTTGTCCTTCACTATTTTTTCCAAACTTTACCCAATTATTATTTACACTTCCTCTAAAATAGTAAGTGTCGCCATAATCATCTATTCCTTGATATAAACCATTTTGAGTTTCATCTGTACATGAAAAATTTGTTTGAGTATCTTGAGGATTTAAATTATTAATACATGTGATTTTGCTAAAATCCGGCTCTCCTTCTTGTAATTTGTTATCGGCTAGTATTTTATGATTTAATAATTCTCTTATGGTTACTTCACATATTGTTCCTCTTTTTTTATTTGTGTCATTTATTTTTATTTTATTACTTTCATTTGTTAAAATTATTTCTTCTTCGGGAACATTATTATCTCTTCTTGTACACGTTACATTTCCTATATCATATCCTTCGGGTATTTCATAACCTTCAAATATATATTCACTATTTTCTATTGTTCCACTACTTTTAATTGTTGTCTGTTCATTATCTTTATAAATATTTAAAGTCCACCATGGCTTATTTATTACTTGCGTATTTATTATAGGTATTACTTGCGTTGTTTGATATTTAGCACTACTTGTTTTAAAATATATTGCACTTCCTATAA
>CANQOE010000005.1 GCA_947625315.1 uncultured Bacilli bacterium
GCCAAAGAAAGCTTTACTATTTTTATTATCTTCAATAATATAAGCTTGAGGAATAACAAAACCTTTTTCAAATTTAACATTTAAAGAAAGATAATCAAAAAACGAATTAATAAAATATTCCAAGAAGATAGGATTAGCAAAAAAGGTTTTAAAGAGTTGGTCACCACGTATACTATTTGAGTGCATAATATCTCCTCCCAATTTCACCATATCAAATTATTTAACTATTGTCAAATACCCCATTTTAAGCCAATATATTGTCGAAATATTACTTATTAAAACTAATAATGTCTAAATAACTTCTTAAAATAACCCAAATATAATAAAAAACTTAAAAAAACCCTAAAAATTTTTTTAAATTTAGGATTAATTTCTTTTAAAATTTTAATTTTTTAATGTAAAAATTAAGTAAACTTTACATTTTCTTTAAACTTTTATGTTGCTTATCTAATTTTCTTACTCCGAAATTTCGAGCAAAGGCTACACTTACAAAACGTTCATCAATATCAATTACTACTCCGCGGCCATAAATTGTATGAACTACAATATCGCCCTTAGCATATTCAACATTTTCTTTATTATACATTTCATCTTTATCGATAATTTTTTCTTCTCGATTAATTAAACTATTTGTTTCCATTACTTCTTTATCAATTTCATTTAAAAATCTTGAAGGTGGATTTGCCGTTGTTTTACCATAAAGCATTCTTTTTTTAGCATTAGTTAAATATAGTCTTTCTTTAGCACGAGTAAAACCAACATAACAAAGACGTCTTTCTTCTTCAATACCTTCTTCCCCTTCTAAAAAAGCATTAGAATGGGGAAAAATTCCTTCTTCCATTCCTATTATAAAGACTACTTTAAATTCCAACCCTTTAGCACTATGTAAAGTCATAAGGGTTAAAACATTGGTTTCGTCTTTATGTTCACTCATGTCGGCCACTAGACTTATTTCCGCTAAGAAATCTCCCAAATCAGCTGAGCCTGTTAAGTTTTCATAACTAGTGGTAATACTTTTAAATTCCATTAAGTTTTCTAGTCTTAATTCACTTTCTAAAGTCTTTTCTTCTTCTAATTCTTTTTTCATTCCACTTTTATCTAATACTACATCAATTAATTCCGTTAAACTTAAATTTAAAGCCTCTTTTTGTAATTCTAAAATTAAATTTTTAAATTCCGCTTCTTTACCATTTTGAATAGCTTCAAACATCGAAATATTATTTCTATTTGCTTCTTCTTCTAAAGCATCAATTGTTTTAGGTCCAATCTTTCTTTTAGGAACATTTATTATTCTTCTTAAACTAATATCATCACTAGGATTATTAATTAAGCGTAAATAACATAATAAATCTTTAATTTCTTTACGACTATAGAAATAAAAACTTCCAAAAACTTTATAAGGCATATTATTTTTTAATAAAACTTCTTCCACATTTCTACTTTGAGCATTAGTTCTATAAAAAATTGCTATATCTTCATAATTATACCCTTCATTAAGTAATTTTTTTATTTCCTCGACAATTAAAGTTACTTCATGTTTTTCATCATAACTGCGCATATATTTAACTTTAACTCCATCACCTAAATCACTAAATAATTCCATATCTTTGCGTTCTTTATTATTTTTAATAACCGAATTAGCGGCCTTTAAGATATTTTTTGTACTTCGATAATTTTGCTCTAATGTTATTACTTCAGCATCTTTATAATCTTTTTCAAAATTTAAAATATTGTGGAAATTTGCCTGTCTAAAGCCATAGATGCACTGGTTCATGTCGCCAACCACAAATATATTTTGATATTTTTGGGCAAGCAATTTACTTAATTTATATTGTACTTCATTAGTATCTTGATATTCATCAATTAATATATACTTAAAGTGCTCTTGATATCTTTCTAAAACATCTTTATTACTTTGAAATACTTTTACAGGTAATACTAACAAATCATCAAAATCCACACTATTAGAACTTCTTAAAGTACTTTCATAACTTTTATATATCTCTACAACTTTTTGTTCAGGTCCACTTATAAAAAACTTCGTTAAATCACTTTCACTTAACATTTCATTTTTTATAAAACTAATTCTACTTCTAACATAATAAGGACTTATATCTTTTATATCAATATTTTTATTTTTCATAATCTTTTTAATTAAAGATAAACAATCATCACTATCAATAATCGTAAAATTTTTATCTAAATTAAAAAGACTTAAATTTTCTCTAATTATTTTCAATCCAAAAGAATGAAAAGTTCCCACAAAAACTGTATTATCTGGAACTAATACATTTAATCTTTCACGCATTTCTCGAGCGGCTTTATTCGTAAAAGTTATAGCCAAAATATTATTATCGTGAATACCTTCTTTAATTAATTGAGCTATTCGCATAGTTAATACGCGCGTTTTCCCTGAACCAGCACCCGCGATAACTAAACAAGGCCCATCTATATGATTCACAGCTTTTAATTGTTGTTCGTTTAAATTATTCATTGCTATACCTCCAAAGAATATTTTACTAAAAATATTAATAATTGTCTAGCTTAAATTAAAACAGAAAAAAAATAAATTAAATAATCTTAAATTCATTTTTCATCATCGCAAATATTTCCTGTTTTTCTTCTTTTGTAAATATATCTTTTTGTCTTTTAAATTTGTTTAAATCCCATTTCCAAAAGTTATAACCAAAATGTTTATCTCTATATTTTTTATTAAATAAATTTACTTCATTTTTATATCTTGGTATAAAATGAAAATGGACATGTGGTTTTTCTTTATCTCTATAAGCATTATTCATTAAACAAGAAAAATTAAACATCGTAGCCCCAAATAACTTTTGACATACTCTTTCTAATTCTTTTTCTAACACTCCAAGTTCTATCCAATCTTCACTTGTTAAATTACTTAAGGTTTCTTTATTACAACTAATAATAGAATATCCCAAAAATTCCTGACTCCAATCTCCAAATATTACTTCCCAAGTTTTTCCTTTATACAACAACATATTTTACCTCTATCTTTTAAACTCGTTTTTTTCTTCAATATCTTTTTTATATTTTATATCATCGCTTGTATATAATCTTTCATCAAAAGTATATGGATTATCCTTAATAAATAATTTTTTAACTAAATCATAATTAAATATATAAGTACCACCATTTTGTAATTCTCTGTATTGTTCTTCACTCATCATTGAAACACCAGGCATATATCCTTTTTTATTATCAACAACATATTCTACAGCATTCATTGGATCATATAAAATATAAAAATTTAATCCTTCCGGTTTAAAAATTATATAAGCATGAGATTCTTTATTTAATTTCCCAAAAACTAATTCTGAATCAAAACCTAAAAATTTTAATAAATTTTGAACCATCGCACTTCTCTCAGAACACGCGGCAATATTTTTAAATTTTAAATCTTTTACAGATACTGGCTCATTTCTATCATAAACATCAGCTCTTGCAAACATATTTGCCGAATTATATCCAAAATAATGCCAAATAAAATATTGAATAACTTGAATTGCCATTGGTTCCGTACTCAAATAATTATCTATATCATTATTAAAATAATTCATAAATTCTTCAAATACACCCAAATCATCCAACTTTAAATCGGCAAATAAACCACTAGAATTAGAAGCTATTCCCATATTTGGAGTAATAAATTCTTTATAAGAACCTGTTAATCCTAAACCAATTCTCTTATAACTATCATTTGAAATTAAAGATTGAATTCTTTTATTAATAAAATTCCTTTTTTCTTCATCATTTTGTAATTTTTTATATTCACTTTTAAATTCTTTAAAACTCATAAGTACTAGCTCCTAACATTGTTTACATATATTATATCAATTATAATAAATAAATTTAATATACAAAAGAAAAATTGGCACTTTATTTACTTAAAATGTCAATTCAATATTTTAAAGTTGTTATCTAAAAAATCTTTTATTTTCAAGCTCTATAATTTTACAATCATATTCATCAATAATCATTGCTAGCCTTTTAGAATAATCTTCATATGTTTCCCCGGTCATATCCCATTTAGGTACAAGATTCATCTCACGATAATAAATATTTTCAGCTTTTTTTATAGAAGATGCCAATCCTTCTATATATGGTACATCATAAAGACTATTTGTTACCTTTATTGATTTTCTTTGCAAATTTTTTTTAGTTAAATTTATTTGCTGAGCTACTGCAAAATCTTTAGCTTCTCTTAATTTTTTTAATAAATTTCGATATTTAATCATAGATTCTTCACTATGAAGATTATTTTTTAAACTTTCTAACTCATTTAATATATCTTGTAAATTAGTTCCATCTTGAGCAATAAATTCATGAGGAAATTCATTAATATATTGCTTACAAAGAGAAATACTTTTATCTATTTCTCTTTTTAAACTTTCTACTCTATCCCTTTTATCTTCTAAATTATACTTCGATTCAAACATTATTTTTTACCTTCTTTTTGATTTTGAATATCCATAAATGCAGAAATTTTAGAATCTTCAGCTTCAACTTCGCTACCTAAGTCATTTCTAAACGTTTTAAAATCAAATTTAGAAATTGCTTTATCAATAACATTACCATCATTATCAACTGTCTTAATCGTTTCACTATCAACATAATCAGAGCTATTAGGTTTATGCTCCAATATACCTGCATATTGATTAGCCAAATTAGTAGCTTTCGATATAGCTGATGATAATCCTGGAACAACTTCAACGTTTATACCATTAACAGTCTTCCCAGCTAAACCATTCATAGTATAATTAATAGTACTTTCAGTAGCATATTTAATACCTTTTCTTAAAGCCTCTTGTGCAGTTTGTAATTCAGTAGCAGCAAGTCTTTTTTCTGCATCTGTTGAAGCAGTTTGTAAATTAGCTTTAGCTTGTTGAACTCCAATATCAAGCATTTCTAAACTTGTACCACTAGCATCATAAAATTTCTCTAAATTGCCTTCAACTTCTTTTTTAGCAATTGATACTACATCTGCGGCTGCTCTTTGAACACTACTAATAGCATCTCTTTTAGCTTTTAAATTTTCAACTCCACCAGTTGCCCAATATCTTAAATTATTTAATCTATCAGCATTTTTCAATTCTTTTGCTTTTTCTTTTGTTTGTTTATTAACGTTATCATTCATTTCTTTTAAACCATTATGTCTTATACCATCGGAACCAATTAATCCATGCATCAAATTTTCATAAGTATCATAATAAGCTTTTCTTCCTTTGTCTTCATCACCTGTAGAATCCCATACTTCAACCATTTTTTGATGTGCAATATCATTAACTTTACTTTTAAAATCTCCAGAACTAGATTTCAATAAATCTATTAATTTATCTTTACTAATCCCAACTGCTTTAGCTATTGCTAATGCTTCATCACTCTCAGAATAAGCTTGAACCAAACTATCTCTTTGATTTTCAGTTTCTTGACGGCGTTTATTGGCCTCAGCTTGATTGCCTCTACGTATAGTCTCTTTTCTTCGCCGCTCATTTAAAACATCTTCCATAGACTTTTTATAATTTTTATTTAAATCGCCTATACCTTTATAATCTTTAGCACCAGTTCCTGTTAACATTTTAGCGGTATCTACAAGAGGATTTTTAAACTTATTAAATAAAGATCTCATAGGTCTATTCTTATCCCATTCTGTTGCATTAAATGCATTTGCAGGCATTTTAGCCAATCCTCTTAATTTATTAAATCCATCCATAGCACTTCCAAAAATATTGTATTTACCACTATCTAAACCTGTAATTTCTTTTATTATTTCTGGAGCTTGTTTAACAAACAATACAATTCCAAGAATTAAAATTGCCAGAGCAATTAAAGATAAAATTGAATTGCCCATAACACTAAAAACTGATAAGAAAATATTCCAATTTCCAACAATTGCTTGAATAGCTAAAACTGCAAAATATAATATTGCTAATCTTATAAATATTTCTGCAAAAGTTGATAAAGTTGCTTTAATCCAATTTTTAAAAACTTTATCCCCTTGCTCATTAGGAAGTAAGCGAGCTAAAATTGGCAATGGAGCTATTAATTGATACAAAGCCAATTTTACTGATCTTAATGCAATATCAAAACAATAACTAAATAATACAAGTACTACAAAAGCTCCACATATAGTTGAAATTATAAATAAATATTCTAAATCACCTTCACCAGTTACTCCTCCAGATATAGCATCACTTAATTCTGTTAACATTAAGAAATTTCTTTTCTCTTTAACTTCTGACCAAAACTGAGAATATAATTTATCTTTTACTACTACTTCATCACAATCACCGCTATCTTTTACTTCGCTTAAAATACCATCCTGACATAAATCGGTACGATTGGGATTAGGATGCAAAAATGCTTGCAATACTCCAGCAGACATATAAAAGCCACCATCTTCAATAGTATTAGCTTTAGCAGTTGAGCCATCATTACCAATAATAATACTCCCCAAAGTATTTTGCTTTAAAAGAGCACTTTGAAAACCTAAAGCAAAATCAAAAATAGTAGGAATTAAAGCTATCAAAACAATAGATACTATCGTTTTACCAATTAATTTTATTGGACTTTGTTTACTTTTTAAAGCTTCATCAGGATTAACCATTGCTTTTAATAGAGTATAAGCAATCAAAAATAGCATTACAACCCCAATAACTATATAAATTCTATTTACTAATCTATCAACAACGTCAGTATTAGAAAAAATATTGACACCAGCTAATGTCATAATAATTTGATATAGCCAATTGATAAATGAATACACAATTGAGTCTATTACTAATAATACTTTAATTAATAAACTTTGTATAGCATCAGGCATAGCGTTTCACCTCCATTTTTTATTTTATTTTAAATAATTTAAACAATCTGCCGAATTAATTAAACCTAACATTTTTAATATATATTCTATTAAAATTGGCAAGAAAAATATTATAACAGCAATGATTAATCTTTTAATAGTTTTAATGGCAGCTTTTTTTTACAGCATCATTATCTCCCGAAGGAACAGCTTTAACAAACTCTAAAACTGTAAAAGCAAATAACATAACTATTGCGGCATATTTAATCAATTTAAATGCAAAAGATAAATAATATGCTGGAGTATTAGGATTATCAGTTTCCCCTAAATAACCTGCACAAATATTTTCACTATTTGTCGGTACTTGAGTACCACTTACATCTGCTCCAGTACTATATACTGTTTTTAATCCTATTGTAAAAAAAGAGAATAAAACAATTGAATAAACTAAAATTTTTCTCATCTTTGAACCTCCCCTATTGATTTACACAAATTTTTATTAGTAGGTTCCAACATACATTTAGTACAATCTCCAAAATCACCTTTATATATATCATCATTATCAAATAAATTAACTACAAAACTTAACATAGTAGGAATAAAGAAAATTACAATACCTGCAATAGCTCGTTTAACTATCGTTTGTAATGATTTTTTTATTTCATCATCTTTACTTGCTATAACAGCTTTTATTAAATCAATTGTAGCAAATACAAGCAAAATAATTGGAACAACTATTTTAATAGTAAAAAATACCCATCCCAAAATTGTAAAAATACTTAAAACAGTCCCACTACAAAAATTATCAACAACTTGTTGAGAAGGAAGATTATCATCAATTTCTCCACTATCACCTGAACCTGGTCTATGAAAGTTAGGAGTAGCTTTTGATGAATATTGTAAAGCAGCACCACTACCTTTTAAAGTACTAATACTTTCAACTTTACCATTACTTGTTTTAACATAAACATATTCAGGGCAAGCATATTTACCAGTAACAAAAAAATCATTTTCTGTTAATTCGTTTTTAACATTAGATATATCAAAGGTACAATTAGAACCTTCAACACAAGTTAAAACACAAACAGGTTGACCGTCAGTAATTTTACAAGTATACTTAAAAACATTATTTGTAAAAGTACAAACTTCTCCATTATAATCATTTAATGATAAAACTTCCGCATCTTCATTTTCAATTGCATTTTCACATTTGCCATTACATACAAATTTATCTACTTTATTACCATCTAATTCTTCATCAGAAATTGTCCCTACTGTTCCTCCCGTAACATATTTACTATCATCATATGTATAGTAAATAGTTTCAGGACAAGCAAAACTACCAGTACTTTCATCAATAAAAGACGATGGATTTATTTTATTAGTATAGCTTCCAACCTGCTCATCACGACAAGCAGCACCAGTTGAATTGCATATTAATTTACAATCTATTTTACTGTTTATTACCGTACATGTATATCTAAAATAAGAATTGGCATAAGAACATGTAGAACCATTATAAAAAGCTAAATTTTCTGGTATTTTTCCAAAACTTTTATATTCCATAATAATTAAATTAGTATTCCCATTTTGAAAAGCTTCTGCATCTGTTTTATTTCCATATAAACCTAGTATAGAAGGTTTACTTTCATTATAATCACTAAACATTGGATTATCCTGAATTTTTGTATTTATAACACCATATATACTAGTACATGCTTTAATGTCATTTTGAGTTACGTGATTAGTTGCAGAATCATACATCATATTATTGGCCGAATTACCTTTCATTACACATCCATTTATATCACATTCAAAATATAAATTAGTATCTCCATAACTACAAGATGCTGCTTTAAATACACATGTAGCACTTAAAAATATAACCATACTAAACAATATATATTTCAAGTATTTCATATATAAACTCCTCCAAAATTTATTTAAAAAAATTATTTTAAAATTTAACTAATACAATTATAACACTTTTTATTGTAAAAAAAAAGCAAAATATTCTTTTTTTTAAAGCAAAATGCTTAAAAATATGTTATAATACTATTACAGAGTAGAGGTTGATTATATGAAAGAGTTTGATTTTGAACATAATTCGATTGTTGAAATAGTTAATATGATTATTGAAGATGCTATAAATAAGAAAGCATCTGACATTCATTTTGACCCCAGTGAAAAAGATTTATTAGTTCGCATTCGTATTGATGGGGAACTTCAAGATTATTGCTTAATCCCCGAAACTTTAAAGAAAAACTTAATTACTAGAATTAAAATAATAAGTGGTATGAATATCACTGAACTTCGTCTTCCCCAAGATGGAGCTATTAAAAATATTGATAATAAAGAATTTGATTTAAGAGTATCTTCTCTCCCTACAATAAATGGTGAAAAAATTGTTATTAGAATTCTCGATTATCGTATGAGTTTAAATGGATTAGAAAATTTAGGCTTTAGTTTAGAAAATTTAAAAAGAGTTAACGAAATGATTAAAAATCCCAATGGTTTAATTTTAGTAACTGGCGCTACTGGTACTGGTAAATCGACAACTGTATATGCCCTATTACAAAAACTTAATCAAAAAGAAAAAAACTTAATAACTGTTGAAGACCCCGTAGAAATGCAATTAGAAAACGTTAATCAAGTTCAAGTATTAAGTGAAATAGGCCGTAATTTTTCCAACACTTTAAGAAGTATTTTAAGACAAGACCCCGATATTATTATGATTGGTGAAATAAGAGATAATGAAACTGCTCGTATTGCATTAAGAGCCTCTATAACTGGTCATTTAGTTTTATCAACTATCCACACTAATAACTCTCTAACAACTATTGAACGCCTAATAGATATGGAAGTTGAACGCTACTTATTAGGTAGTGCTTTAACAGGAATAATATCCCAAAAATTAGTAAAAAAACTTTGCCCTTATTGTAAAGAACAAAGACCTACTACTAGTTATGAAAAAGCTTTAATTAAAAAACATCTAAATCAAGATATAGATTTTATTTATAAACCAGTAGGATGTCCTAAATGTAACCATGGTTTTTTAGGTCGTTTAGCTATTCATGAAGTATTAACTATCAATGAAGAAATAAGAGAAGCTATTACGACTAATATTCCGCGTGTTGAATTAAAAAAACTTGTATATAATTCCAAAAATGATATTACCACCATGTTTGAAGATGGCTTAAAAAAAGTTATTAATGGTGATACAACTATGGAAGAAATTTTAAATACTGTTGATGTTGCTTCCTATAACGAACTAGAATTATAATTCAAAATAAAAAAGCTAAAAACTAATGCTTAGCTTAACTTTTTCTTCATAACTTAATTTACTCATTAAAAAACCTCATTTCCTTTTGTCCAAAAAATGGGGTTCAGTTCATTAGAATTAAATGTCGCTCTAATTTTTTTCAGAGTAGACATTCAACATATGAAAACTGAATGTTCCCTTTTTTATTTTATGCAATTTTTCTTTGCATATTAATAATAACATAAAATATATTTTTTTTCAAGTAAATCTCTATTTTTTTCTTTTAAACAACTTGCAAATTAACCTAATTATTACAACAATTACATAATCAAAGAATAAATATAAAAACATTATTCTATAAGTTAAAACTGCATTACCTTTTATAAAATAGATAATAAAAGGTATTAAACTTACTATTCCTAAGCCTATTAAAACAAATAAATTATCTTTATAAAAACTTTTACTTAATTCTAATTTTTTTTCATACAACAAATTGACACATAAATATAAATTCATTACTAAAAATAAATAAATAGAAACAAATTCTTTATTAAAAGAAGCAAAATAGAAAAATACTATAACTAAGAATAATTGGTCTAAGCGAAATATATCTAAAAAATGTTTTTTAAAATAACTAAAACTAAATTCACCAGTATTTAATATTTTAAATAAATTTCTTATATATATTATCAGCCAAGGTATAAAAGTACCCAAAATAATTAACTTATTAAACATTATCTATTCTCCTTTCCATATAAACACCCACAATAATCTTGCCTATATAAACTATATTCTTTCGAAAGTTCAATACTTTTTTTATAACCATCATTTTTTTTAAAATCTCCATATATAAAAGGCATTTCTAACTCTATCGCAATTTGTTCCCCTATTTTATTTATAACTTGACTATTTTTATGCGGACTAACTGTTAAAGTTGTTCCAAAATAATCAAAATTTAATTCTTTTGCTTTTAAAGCTGTTTTTTTTAATCTTAAATAAAAACATTTACTACACCTATCTCCCCCTTCTTTACATTTTTCTAAACCTTTTACTGCTTTTTTAAATAAACTATTTTCATATTCACTATCTATATATTTAATTTTTTCTTTCTTATTTTTATTGTATTCTTCAATAAATCTAATTTGTTCTTTTTTACGATGTTCATATTCTTCTTCTGGTTCAATATTTGGATTATAATAATAAACAGTAATATCAAAATACGGACTTAAAAAAGATATGACATAACTAGAACAAGGACCACAACAACTATGTAATAATAGTTTAGGTTTATAATCTAAACTATTTATTAATTCTAATAACATATTTTGATAATTAATCATTACTACCATCCCCGCTATCTTGACTAAAAGGAATAAATAATCCTAATAAGTCTTCTCTACTATCATAACTATCTAAATATAAAGTCCCTTTTATGTCTTCTTCAATAGTGGCATAAAATTTTTTATAATCATTTAAACGTTCCATATTTAACGTATTGACATAGACATTATTACCATCATTCATTCTTAAAAGAAAACGATATTCATCAATCATAACTTCCCCACTTATATCAGGATTATATTCTATTTCATTAATCATTTTAATAATACTTATATCTATTTTACTTAAAGAAGTAATTAAATCATTATATATATCTTTAGGAACACTATTAATTAAACTAGGTAACCCTAAATAAATTTTATTATTATCTACTTCTTTTAAATTACTTAAAACAATCTTTTCTTTTTGCCGATTATAAAATAGAGGTAAAGCTTCTTCAACATCAATAATTACTTTCCCTGTTAAAGTTTTTTTAACATCTACTTTATTAACTAATTCCAAAGAACTAATCTTTTTTTCTAATCTACTAGGAATAACCTTAAAATAAGATGGATAATATTTAATTCCCGCAGCTTCAATTATTTCGTTATCTTTTAATAAATTAGTGTTTTTAATATAGATATTTTTAATAGGCATTGTAAAAAAGGTATATAAAAGTACCCCCATTAAATAAAGAACTAATAAAACAAAAATCAATCCTTTAATATTAAGTTTCCTCTTCACCCTTTTTTTTACCATAATTTTAGCTCCAGTCCATTATTTCTTGTTCTAATATTAATTCCACATCAAACTGTTTTTTAACCTCTTCTCTTACTAATTTTATCAAACTTTTAATATCTTTACTAGTAGCATTTCCGATATTGACAATAAAGTTGGCATGTTTTTCACTAACCATAGCTCCCCCAATAGTTTTACCTTTTAAACCAGCTGCTTCAATTAATCGACCCGCATGATCATTTAGAGGATTGCGAAATACCGAACCACAAGAAGGCATATCTAAAGGTTGGGTAGCTTCTCTTCTCGCAATTCTATCTTGCATTATTTTTAAAGATTCTTCTTTTTTACCTTCACTTAATTTAAAAGTAGCTCCTAAAATAATAACATCTTTTAAATTGGTATAACGATATCCATAATCGATATCTTTTTTACTTATTATTTCAAGATTTAAATCTTTAGTTAAAACTTTAACATCAACCAAATTATCCATTATAGCACTATTATAAGCTCCGGCATTACCTTTAATACTTCCTCCAATAGTTCCAGGAATATTTATTGCCCACTCTAAACCAGTTAAATTATTTTGGACACTCATCATTGCTAAGCTACTCATCATCGCTCCGGCCTCAGCTTCAACTACTTCTTCATTTACCCTAATTTTATTTAAGCCGGTAAGTTTAATAATTGCTCCATCAAAATAATCATCTAAAACAACATTTGACCCATTACCTAATACTAAATATTTTATTTTATGATTTTTTAAATATTTTAGTAATTCTTCTAAAGCTTCAATATTTTCAATTTTAATTAAATATTTAGTTTTTGCTTCAATTTTATAAGTATTATAATTTTTTAAAGAAACATTTTCTAATATTTCAATACCTTTAATCTGCTCCATTTATTAACTCCTTAATTTCTTTAACAATTACTTCACAACTATCGGTTTTACCCATATTTTTTAAATTATTTTTAATTATTTCGTATTTTTGTTTATTATCAAATAAATCATTGACCATTTTAAATAATTCTTTTCCACTTAAAGCTTCTTCTTCAATCATTAAACCGGCATTATTATCCACTATTTCTTTAGCATTATAAACTTGATGATTATTGGCAACATATGGGGAAGGAACAAATATCGTAGGTAAGCTTAAAGCTAATATTTCACTAATTGTTGAGGCTCCTGCCCGACTAATCATTAAATCGGCATTTTTCATTAATCCCACTAAATTATCTAAATAAGGCACAACGCGAATATTGGAAGAAAAATTAGTATCTTTAATAAATTCTTCATAATGATTTTTCCCGGTAATATATAAAATTTGATATTCACTTTTACGACTTAAATATAAAAATTCGCGCATTTTTTCATTCATTGTTTTACTACCTAAAGAACCAGCGACTACAATAATAAGTTTACGCTTATCATCAAGCCCAACATCTCTTTTGCGAATATCTTTAGCTTCTAGTGCATTTTCACTACAAGGATTTCCCGAATAAACAACTTTTTTAGCTTTTTTAAATTTTTCAATTGTCGATAAAAAAGATACACAAACTAAATCACAATTTTTAGCCAAAACTTTATTAGTTTTTCCAACTATACTATTTTGTTCATGTAAAAAAGTTTTAATATTTAATTTTTTAGCTTCTTCAATTACCGGATATGTAACATATCCCCCAAAACCTAAAACTAAATCTGGTTTAAATTCTTTTAAAATTTTTCGACATTCTCTATTACTTTTTATAATTAAAAAGATATTTTTAAAATCTTGCCATATATTTTTGCTAAAACCATATATTTCAATCCCTTTATAAGCAATATTTCTTTTAGGAATAATTTCACTTTCCATTCTATTTTTAGTTCCAATATATAATATATCTAAATTATTAAACTCTTTTTTTAAAGCTTCAATAACTGCTAAAGCTGGATAAATATGGCCCCCAGTTCCCCCAGCACTGACAACTATTTTCATAAAAAAGTTTCACCTCTCCTTATAATTATACTAATAATTTTTCAAAATTACTATCTTTTTTTAGCTTTTACCCTAAAATTAGACATTTTTCCCCTAAAAAAAGCAAGAAATTCTTGCTAATTATTAATATGATGGTGCGCTGCCGGACTCGTAATATCTAAAGGTAAAAAAGTATAACCATTAGCTAAACCATATTCAATAATACTTCTAACAGCTTTAACACTAGCTTGTTTTGTATCATGTTGTAAAACGACATAAGTTCCCCCATTTAAACATTTAATAACATTATTAGCTATAGTAGTACTATTATTAGTAGATGTATCTCCACTACTGACATTCCAATCAAAATATTGATAACCTCTGGCTTGAACTTCCCCGGCTAAATAAGTCATAATATTAGGCGTTCTTCGACTAACTGTATTAGAACTACCTCCCGGAAATCTAATTAATTTAGAATCAATTCCTGTTAAATTTTTAACCTCGGCATTTATAGCCTCTAAATCTTTAAAATAAGCATCAATACTAGCATATACATTAGCATAAACATGCGAATAAGTATGTAAACCTATAGCATGTCCTTCCTCATAAGCTCTTTTAATAGAATTAGCATATCCCGGATGTTGCCAAGTTACAAAAAATGTGGCTTTAACATTATATTCTTTTAAAATATCTAATAATTCATTAGTATAATAACCTGGACCATCATCAAAGGTTAAATAAATTATTTTATTTCCTTTACTGACAGTTGGTTGATTAGTTATTACTTTTACAGTTCTTTTAATTGTTGCCTCATTATTATAATCATCAACAACTTGATAATTAACTTCATAAGTTCCCACTTTATTAGAATTGATATTATTAGATGTTGTTACTTTACTTGTTATATCCCCACTGCAATTATCTAAAGCAGTAAACCCGGGTTCTTTATAGGCACTACCTAAGCTTAAATAAATAGTATCATTCCCTTCTAAAGAAATAGTGGGTTTATCAACATCTTGATATGTCACTGAAAGTGTTTTCGTAGTTTTATTATTAGAAGAATCTTCAACTGTTAAAGTAAGTTTATCATTATCTAAAGTTTTAATTACTTTACTTGTTATATCCCCATCATAATTATCGGTTGCTTTATATTCCATATTTACATCTGTAGCCTTAGGACAAGCATTAACCTGTTCTTGGGGAATTTCTAATTCAGGAGCAGTATTATCTACTACTCTAACATTTCTTTTTAAAACTTTTTCTTTATTTTTATATTCAATTTTATAAGTTACTACATAATCCCCTATTTTTGTGGTATCTACATTATTACTAACTTCTACTTTTGTTTCTTTACAACCTAAAATCAAAGAACCATAACAACTTTTAATACCTGGATCTTTATAATCGCTTAAAACTTCAATAACTGTATCTTCATCAGTTATATCAGTATCTAAAAAAGGAATAAACCCTAAACCTATTAGAGAAATAAGAAGGAATATAACTACTCCAATAATCCATCTTTTAACCATTTCTGCACCTACTTAATCCCAAGATTTATAAGAGTTTAAAATATCGCCATTTTGCGCATCAATAAAATATTCATATTCATATTGTTTATAATCAAAACTAATTTCATATATTTGCTTATTATATTTAGCTTTATATTCTAATTCCACATCAATATCATAAACTTCATTTTTATTAAGTTTTAAATCATTTAAAGCTATTTGTAAAGCTTCATCTTTAGAAATATAATTATTAGTATTATTAGGATTAACATTAGGAGTATTATTAGGATTAACATTAGGAGTATTATCTAAATCTTCATCATATCTATCTTCATAATAATCTTCTAAATGTTCATATTTGTCTTCTAATGCTTTATTTTGCCAAACTAGAAAGATAATTCCTCCGATTAAAGCTACTCCTAAAACAATTAATATAGCAATCCAACTTTTCTTCAATTTTACCACCTTTATTCTTTTTTATTATAGCATTTTTCGACATTTTTTACAATTAAAAATATTTATTATTTTAAAATTATACAAGTATTACAGAATTTGTAGAATAAACTTTTTCTAATAATTGTAAATGTAAACAATAAATGATATAATTTATAAAAAGAAAGGTTTTTATTTATGGAAAAAAACAATAAATTACTTAAATTAGCAAATATTATGTACTTAAGTAACATATTAATATTATTAATTGCTTTTTTATCAACTTTTATTTTATCTCAAAAAATTTTTAATTATTGGGAAATCCATAAAAATGCCATAATTATTATTACCGTGCTTACTATGATTATATTTACATATTTAGGAGGATTATTTAATTATCTAGGTGAAAAAAATAATAAAAAAATAAAAATAAATATGAACTTTTACTTAATAATTTATTTAATAGTTGTATTTTTCTTTACAAATTTTGCTCGAGGTACAGATTTTTTAACTTTTAATTTAACTCCTAATTTTATTCCTTTTAAAAGCTTAATAGAAGTTATAAAGGAAGTTATTAATTATGGTCAATATAATAATATAGTTTTAATAATTGGAAATATTTTAATTTTAGTACCCTTAGCCTATCTATATCCCAGAACTATAAAAAAAATAAATAACTACCCTAAATTTATTTTAAGTATAATAATTACTACCTTAATAATTGAATTTAGCCAATTTATTATCGGTGGTGGAGTTTTTGATGTAGATGATATTATTTTAAATAGCTTAGGTCCTATATGTTTTTATTGGGTATTTAATAAGGGCTTTTTTGCCAAAGTATTAGATAAAATTTTATTATTAAATAATGATAAATTAAAATTTAAAGACATATTAATGACTATCATATTGATTATTACTTTTATTGGATTATTTGGAGCTTGCATATATTATTATTGGTATCATGATTTTGCCACGAAAATAGATATAATTGATGAAGAAAATAGTTGTATATCTGCTAAAACATTTATTGGCGAAGATGAAAATTATCGATATTATTATAATTGTGAAAATATAAATAAATTATATATTATTTTTAATGATAAAGATAAATATTTATTAAAGGATTTTTTAAACAAAGCCAAAAATGTAAAAAGTATATATTTTAAAAAAGTTGATATAAGTATTCTTGAGGGAATTAATAATGTTACTATTGAATCTAAGAATCCTAAAATAGAAATAAGTTATACCGAAGATTCTGTCATTCCCAGTTTTAGTGTTGAAAATATTATTACTTTATCCGATGAAAAATTTATTTCCAATGGTAATGACAATGCAACATATTCATTTATTTTAACACCTAAAAATGTTGGTGAAACTATTTTAAAATTGGATTTTATAAAATTTTCTTCAAATAACCAAGAAATCACGAGAACTATTACTTATAGAATAATTGTAGATAAAAATCTCAAAGTAACTTATGAAGAAATCAAATAACTTTTAAAATAATTAAAATATGAAAAAACTTCCTCTCATTATGATATGAACTTCGTATTTTGGACATAAAAACGAAATTCATATCAATTAATATCAAAATATTATTAATATTAAATATTTAATAATTTTCCATAAATTACATATTTTCCGATACATTTAGGATAATTTATGCTATAATATTACCAACGACTGATATTTTATATATCAGATCGTTATAAGTAAAGTTGTAGATATGAAAATTTACTTAAACTAAAAAATATGGAGGTTTTGCTAATGAAATTATTAAGTGATTTAAAGAAAAATATCGAAGAAATTAAAAATAGTGATTTTAAAATAGGAGAAATTAAATATTATGATGAAAACTATAAAGTAAGTAATATACTTAGAAGTGCTTTAATATGTAATAATAATATTGGTTGTAATGAAAATATTTCCGAAGGAGAAAAAGTAGAATTATTCAAAGAGCTAGATGAAATAATGAAAAATAAATTAAGAGCATTAAATCCTAGCTTTAGTGAAGAAACTCTTAACAATATGATTAATACTTATAAAAGAGGTTTTATAATTTATCCAATGGATATTTTTGTAGTTGATGATGCTGTATTTCATAAAGAAGGAGTAATTGATGACTTTGGTTTAATCTATAAAATTAGAACATTTATGTTTGAAAATATGAAACCTTATTATAACATTTTTGATATATATTTCACCTTACACGATGTTGATATTTTTTCAAATCAAAAAAATGAGCGATTATCTAGAGAAGATACTATGTATATATCAAAGTTTATAAGTGATAATATAAACTCAATATATAAAGAAAATATTACAAAACCTACTTATGAACTTAATAATGATAAATATTTTTATGGATATAGTGGACTTGTCGAAGGTGAAATTAGAGGAATAAATGTTTATTTTAATATAAAATTTGATGATTTAGGAAAAAATATAAAAGAGAAAAAAGAATGTGACATTAAGTTATGTATTCAAAATAAAGATAATATAATTCTTTATTACTTACATCAATCTTTTAAAGATGATAAACCTATCTGGAGTATAGTAAAAACCACCAGTGAAGTTTGGAAACTTACGGAAAATGCTATGAAATCTGAAAATAAACATTCAAATTCTCCATACAGCTTAACAAGAAAAAAATCCTGCTAATATGTATTTATTAAGAAAACTTGCATAAATAAAAAAGAATATACTTAACTTTCGTAAAAAATTGTTATTGCACACTAATAATTAATTGAGAATTAGTGTGCTTTTTCTATTTAAATTTTAGTATTATTGGCTACATAATTTTAAATATTAAAAACATCTGCTCCATTATATTATAAATTATGTAACTATCACAATAAAGCGATTGTTGAGAATAAAAGTTAATGAAAGTTTTGTTAATAAAAAGATTTTTCTAAAAAAAATAGTTTCAGCATTTAACAATTTGTAAAATAAGAGGTAAAATAAATTAAAATACAAAAAAACTTCCTCTTCTTAAGGAAGTTAATTTTCTAAATTGGTGCCCAAGGCCGGACTTGAACCGGCACGAGCTTTAACACCCGCAGGATTTTAAGTCCTGTGCGTCTACCTATTCCGCCACTTGGGCAGGCACTTGTCTTAAAACTTAAGACTATTTAAGTATAATATGTTTTTGTCTATTTTGCAAGTATTTTTTACGAAAAATTTATATTTTTTTAGTATTTTAATAAAAAAATAATAATATAATATGTTGAAAAGCAAAATAATCTTTAAATTTTAACAAAATGAAGTTGACATCGTCTTTTAATTTATGTTATAATCTTTTTGTTAACGAAAAAAGGTTATTGGAGGAATACCCAAGTCTGGTTGAAGGGACCGGTCTTGAAAACCGGGAGGTCGAGCAATCGGCGCAGGGGTTCGAATCCCTTTTCCTCCGCCATTTAATTTGTTAATGTTTAGTACATCGCGGGATGGAGCAGTCTGGTAGCTCGTCGGGCTCATAACCCGAAGGTCGTTGGTTCAAATCCTTCTCCCGCAACCAAGATGGTTCGTTAGTCTAGAGGCCTATGACGTCTGCCTGTCACGCAGAAGATCACGGGTTCGAATCCCGTACGAACCGCCATGTTGGCTTCATAGCTCAGTCGGTAGAGCAGAGGACTGAAAATCCTTGTGTCGCTGGTTCAATTCCCGCTGGAGCCA
>CANQOE010000006.1 GCA_947625315.1 uncultured Bacilli bacterium
AGCTCTATCACTATCACATGTACTTAAAGTACGAGCAACTTTTTCGATAACTTCTCTAATTAGATTATATTCATCTTTTAAAATATTCTCATTTAATTCTTGATAAGCGTCTTCTTGAGCTTCACTTATGCCTTCAGTTAAAGCTATAACTTCTCCTTCAATTACACTTATAACACTAGGGGCATATATTCTTTTTTCTTCTAAACTAACTTCTTTACCTTTAGAATTAGTTGTCGTATAATCATCTAATACGTTATCAAATAACTCTAATAACTTATAGTAATCTTGACTTCCTTCTTTAGTCGTTGTAATTTTTTTATCGACAATTTCCCTAACATCTCTAATTTCGGAAATATCGACATAATAAACTTTTTGTAAATTAAAGTCTTTAGCTACTTTGATTAATTGTTCAATCATACTGCGACACCATGGACAAGTATTAAAACCAAAATAAACGACAAAAGTTTCTTTATTTTCCATAAGATTAATAATATCTTTTGCTTCACTCATAACCATTGGATTATTAATATCTATCTTTACTTGCCGATATTCTACATCATTGTGATTTTTTTCGCCATTTAAAGATTCGTATTCTTCTTTAAAAGCTAAAGCATCGGGATTTTCTTCTTCAACGGGAGCTTTTGGTCTAAACATCAAAGAAAAACCAATCGCCATGGCTATTAATAATACAAATAATATTGAACCTATAATTAAAATCTTTTTTTTCATAACTACTTAAAACTCTCCTTAAAAAACCTCTATAAAAATAATAACATCTTTTTTTTAATTTGACAATTAATTATCGATATTTTTTTGATAAACATTACTTTTCGCCTCTATTTCGCCATTATAAAAATTAGGCACTTCCCCTTCAACCATCATGCTAGCAATTAAAGCATTATATTTTAAATTAACATTTTCTTGTTTATTAAAAGATACTAAACTACTAGACATATCTATATAGACATAAAGTTCTACTAAAGCATTATTTAAACCATAATTTGTTACTTTAGTTTCTAAATTAGTTAATATAGAACCCATAAAATTTATTTCTACAGGTATTCTAGGGCCAATATTATATAAATAAGGATTATTAAATAAACTACCTAAAGGAATACTTAAAACAAAGCTATTAGTTTGATAAGACATACTTTTATCTAAATAAGTTAAATTTATACTACCTTCTTCTATATCCTTTAAAGAAGTAGTTAAAACATTAGAAACAGTATCTAATACTTGATAAGCTTTATCTAAATCAAAATCGACATATAATATTTCATCATTAGCATTAGTTTTAATAACTAAAATATCAGTTAAATTATTTTTATTTAAAACTTGATTATTTATTTTATCGGTAATTAATAATTTAAGATACCTATCTAATTCATTTGAAGATATATCTAGTAAGGTATTACTTAAATTTTTACTAAAATAGACAAGTAAAAAAATAGTTAGACTACTTATTAAGATAATTACTAGACTAACTATTTGTTTTAAACTTATATTATAATTTCTTTTACTTTTAAAAACATATTTCATACTAAAATATATGTTTTAAAATAAACCAATATTTAAAAAACTATTTAAAAAAATAACTAAACCAATTAAAAGAGCTACACAAATTAAGATTACGATCGTATATAATAAAGCTTTACTACTTCTTACCTCTTTCTTTAAATCATTAAAATCATCAAAATCACTTTGGGTAAATTGTAAAGAATTAGTTAGTTCCGCAGTTTTATCATCTTCATCTTCTTCTTTAACTTCATCTTTATTTAAGTTTTCTGTTTTTTCTTCTTTCTTTAAATCTTCGACTTCTTGAACACTCATAATTGGAGCGGTTTCATTATTACTTTCTTCTTCTATTTCTTTAGCACCCATTACTCGCGTATTATCTTCCCCTTTTAAATCCGTTAAAATATCTAAAGGATCGATATCATCATTTTTTTGACTTAACTCCCGCATTGTAATTGTATTTATAAGTTCTTCTAATTCATCTTTCTTTTCTTGTTCTTTATCTTCAATAGTTAAATTATCTTCTTTTATATCTAAACTATTTAAAATATTATATTGGGTATCACGAACCTTTTTATAACGTTCTTTTTCATAATTTTCTTCTTTTTCACTACGAGCTTTTTCTAAAATAGCATTTATATCATATTCTCTTGTTTCATCTAAACTAATATTTTCTTCTTCTAAAGGTTCTTGTTCTTCTAAAACAATGCTTCTTCTTTTTTGGGGATTTTTATACTTTGTATCTAATATTTTTTTAATAGCTTCTACATCAATATTTTGAGCATTATTATCAATGACGATTTCATTAGTATTTAATTCATAGTTATCTACTTCATAGTCGCTTAAATTTTCGTAAAGTTTCGCATTTTTTTCTTCTCTTAAATTTAAACTTTGGCCATTTTCATCATAATACTTTTGCATTCTCGTTTTCATGATTAATCATTCCCTCATGATAATAATAACATAATTTTTTTTAATTTTGAAGATATAATCTTTAAAAAAGTGTAAACTTTTGATATAATTTAACATAAAGGAGAGAATTTAATGTCAAAAATAGTTGTAAATCAAGATGCTTGCATTGGCTGTGGTGCTTGTGTGGGAATAGATGAAGAACATTTCCAATTTAATGATGATGGTTTATCAAGTGTTAAAACCAATGAAAATTTGGATAGTGAAAATTTAAAAACCACGATTAGTGCTTGTCCAACTCAAGCTATTAGTATTGAAGAAAATGCTGAATAATTAGCATTTTTTTAATTTACTTAAAATAGCATAAATAACTTTTTAGAATATAATACCTATGAAAGTGAGGAAAATATGAAAAAGAAAATTATATATTTTTTATTTCTTCTCTTAATTGGAGCTATAGTTCTATTTGTAATATTTTATCAACCTAAAAAAGAAACAACAAATTTAAAACATATCACTTTAGCCGAAGTTACCCATAGTGTTTTTTATGCGCCAATGTACGTAGCAATTGAAAATGGTTATTTTAAAGATGAAGGAATAGATTTAGAAGTTATTTTAACACCCGGAGCTGATAAAGTAAGTGCCGCGGTTTTATCAGATACTGTTGATATTGGTTTTGCTGGAACAGAATCCGCGATATATGTTTATACCGGTGGTGAAGAAGATTATTTAGTAACTTTTGCTGGTTTAACAAAAAGAGATGGGCAATTTATCGTGGCTCGAGATTGTTCTAAAGAGTTTAAATTAACTGACCTTTATGGTCAAGAAATACTTGTTGGTCGCCCAGGTGGAATGCCAGTAGTCAATTTTGAAAATGCGATGAAAAATGCTAATATCGATATTAGTAAAATAAATGTCAATTATAGTATCGATTTTGCTTCCCTATCCGGAACTTTTATGGCGGGAGTTGGCAACTATGTCAACTTATTTGAACCAACCGCGACAAGTGTTGTAAATACTGGTTTAGGTTGTATTGTGGCATCTATTGGTGAATTATCTGGAGAAGTTCCCTATACCGCCTTTTATGCTCGCAAAAGCTTTATCGATAATAATCCCGAAGTAATTAAAAGTTTTAATCGTGCTATTAATAAAGGTTTAGAATTTATTCAAAAGGAAGATAGTAGTAAAGTTGCCCAAGTTATACTTCCCCAATTTAGTGATACTTCTTTAAAAGATTTAACTACCATTATCGATAATTATAAAGAATATGATAGTTGGTTAACTAATACATTTATCAGTGAAGATAGTTTTGATAATTTACAAAATATTCTGCTAAATAATAATTTAATTAAAGAAAAAGTCCCTTATAATAAATTAATCCAAAATATCGATGAATAAATTATTAAGTATTAAAAACTTAAGTAAAATATATTATTCTCAAAAAGATGCCATTAAAGCCATTGATGATATATCTTTTGATGTTTATGAAACGGATTTTATTAGTGTTGTTGGCCCATCAGGATGTGGTAAATCAACTCTTTTAAATATTTTAACCAATATGGATAGTAAAACATCGGGAACAATTACCACGAAAAATAATTTAAAATTTGGTTATATGCTTCAAAGTGAAGCCCTACTTGATTGGCGAACCCTAAAAGATAATGTTTTATTAGGTTTAGAAATAACAAATACTAAAACCAAAGAAAATGTTGATTATGTCATGCATTTAGTCGAAAATTATGGTTTAAAAGATTTTTTAAATAAATATCCTCGTGAATTATCGGGAGGTATGCGTCAACGTGCTTCTTTAATTAGAACTCTAGCTTTAAAACCTGATATTTTAATACTAGATGAACCATTCTCTAAACTAGATTATCAATCTGCTTTAAGAGTAAGTTGTGATGTCTTAAAAATTTTAAAACAAGAAAAAAAGACGGCCATCATGGTTACGCATGATTTAGCGCAAGCTATAAGTTTAAGTAATAAAGTAATTGTTTTAGCTAATCGTCCAAGTTATGTTAAAAACATTTATGAAATAAAAAGAGAAAAAGAAGGAAGCCCTATTGAAAATCGCAAAGATAAATATTTTAGTTATTACTATGATTTAATTTGGAAGGATTTAGAAAATGAGTAAAGAACATCAAGCTTATTTAAGAAAATTAAAAAGAGAAAAAATAATTGTCTTATTCTTTCAAATATTTATATTAGTTTTCTTCTTAATTTTATGGGAAGTACTAAGTAATAAAAAAATTATAAATCCCTTTATTTTCTCTAGTCCCACTAAAGTATTAGAAACAATTAAAAACTTATTTTTAAACTATCATTTACTTAAACATATCTTTACTACTTTATATGAAGTTATTATTGCATTTATTTTAGGAATATCGCTAAGTTTTATTATCGCGGTCATTCTTCATGAATTTAAATTACTAAATAAAATAGTTGACCCTTATTTAACAATGATTAATAGCTTACCTAAAGTAGCTTTAGGCCCTTTAATTATTATAATTGCGGGTGCTAATACCAAATCTATTATTGTAATGGCTCTTCTTATTAATTTAATTGTCGGTATTATAAGTATTTATAATGGTTTTAATAACATAGATCCTGATTTAATTAAATTATTTAAAACTTTTAAAGCTAAAAGAAAAGATATATTGTTTAAATTAACTATTCCTGCTTCCTATAAAACAATTATCTCTAGTTTAAAACTTAATATTTCAATGACTTTAATTGGCGTAATTATGGGGGAATTTTTAGTAAGTAAAGAAGGTATTGGTTATTTAATTATTTATGGTACTCAAGTATTTAATTTAAATATTGTTATGAGTGGAATTATTATACTTATTATTATATCATTTATTCTTTATAAATTAGTTTTATTATTAGAAAAGAAATTAATTAAATAAGAAGCAAGCTAATTTTCTAGTTTGCTTCTTTTTTAGTTAATTTAGTTTTAAACAAGTATTTAAATTTGATATTATAAAAAACTTATTATTCAAAACCACATTTTTTTCATTTCTTTTAAAAATTTTTTGTTAATAGGATAAAATATATTTTCATAAATTATAGAATCAATTCCACAAAAAGGGCATATTGCTGTATTGTTATTATCACACCAATCATTAATTAATTTTGGATTAAATATTTTTAAGCAATAAAAACACCCACATTTATTTACTTTTAGTAAATTATCTCTATTATGTGAACAACATACATGAGCATTTTCTAATTCTCTTAAAAGTTCTTCATTCTCTAAAGTTTGATTTTTAATTGTATTAAGTTTATCTTTATCCATAATTTTCAAATCCTCTCGTATATTAATAATTATTTTTAACTTTATTTGAATATTTTTTTATATCAACGAAGTTGCAAAATTTAGAGAAACACAAAATAAAGGCAGTTTTTGCAAATTTGCAACAACTAAATTATTATTTAACCTTTTTTCTAAAATATATTTATAATTATTTAAGTTTTAAACCGTCTTTAAAAGCTTCTCCTACTCTTTTAGTTACTTCATAGTAACCATGAGTATAAGGGTCAAAAGCTATAGCCGATACTTTAGTAATATCAACATTTTCTCCATTCATTACTTTTTCATCAACGCTTACATTTAAGACTTTGCCGATAACTCCACAATCATTAAATTTTAAAAACTCACATTCCATACAAATAGGAAACTCATTTATAATGGGGGCATCAACATATTCGGATTTTGAGGCAGTCAAACCACTTCTTTCAAATTTATCAGGTGTATTATTGCCCGATACTACTCCAAAATAATCAGCTTCTGTTACATGATTACTATCAGCAATACTTACTGTAAAAGCCTTCCTTTCTTTAATATTTTGGACAGTTTTATGATTTTCTGATAAATTTAAAACCACTTGATTTCGTTCAAACATAGTTCCCCAAGCAGCATTCATAACATCGATGCTTCCATCGCTATTATAAGTGGCAATCATAAGTACAGGCATAGGAAATATCCCTTCCGTTATTTTAATATTTTTTCGCATATTCTTTATTCCTCCTATTATTAATTTTACCATAATTTATTTCTAAAATAAATGTCAATCAAATAATTTCTTTAAGTCATTCTTTTCTTTTTCCAGTTCTTTTAAACTTTTTTTAGGAGTTGGTAACTCTTCTGGCATTGTTCCACCCAATTTTTTTATAGTATCTCGCACTGCTTTACCAACTTCATAATGCGTTTTATTAGCTTCACTTTCTTTTTTAACATTATCTCTTTTTAATTTTTGTTCGGTTTGAGAAATTCTAAACAAATTAGCTATAAGTTCATCACTACCCATATTATCTAATATATTTTCTCGATATCTTAAACCTTTTCTTTTAGCAATATCATCGGCAGTTTCTCCATTATATAAGCCTTTATATCCATAATTATGAAATTTATCAAAATTTTTTACTCCTGCATTCTTAGCAGCTTGATTTAATGAATAATTTCATTTTCTAGTTAAATTTCTTTGATAGAACCTTTTCTCATCTTCGGTTAACTTACTATATTCTGCTTCTGTTAACTCCATTTTTCTAGTTTGAATTGCAAAATAAGTTT
Organism: uncultured Bacilli bacterium; assembly: GCA_947625315.1. Taxonomy (GTDB): domain Bacteria; phylum Bacillota_I; class Bacilli_A; order RF39; family UBA660; genus Caccenecus. The sequence continues at coordinate 6,998 of CANQOE010000006.1, forward strand.
GTCCTAAAGCCACAGTTTCTTTTTTAGAATCTGCATTTTGAACTATTAAGTAACAAGCATAACGAGATAACTTGTAATCAGTAATTTTTCTTTTAGCACCTTTAGCTAAATTTATCATTTTCCCCACTTGGGAAAAATGATCATCCAAAGAATTATTGCTATTCTCACAAGCAATTTTTGCACTCTCTATTACATTGAGAAATTTATCCCATTTCTTATATTCGAGAGCCTCCATTAATTCCCTCGCATACCAATATTCCCCTCTAAATTCATCATAGTGTTTAATACTTTCAAATATTTTGACAGTATCTTGCACTTTTAAAAGTTTTTCGTTCATTATCCATTCCCCCTTACTTTTGAACTAATTATATTATATCATTAAAACATTTGTTTGTAAAGTTTTTTCTCAATATTTTAATGATTTTTTCATTAAAAAACCTCGTTTCTTTGTCCAAGAAATGGGGTTCACAAGTTATTTTATTTTAATTTAAAATGTTTTTTAATTTATATTTATTAATAACTTTTTTTAAATATCTAAAACCATATTTTTGATAATTAGCGTGCGCTAAAATTTCCTCATAATTTATATTATCATCTTTTAAATTTTCTTTTAAGTATTTAATAGCTTCTTCTTTACTTATTTTATTAAAGAAAATTATATCATCAAAACGTCCTAAAAATTCTTCACTAAAATCTTTAGTTAAATCGAAATCTTCTTGCTCTTTAAACCCAACATTAATATTTTTATAAGCATTAGAAGTCATAATAATAATGGCATGGGAAAAATCAATAGCTTCCCCGTGGGCATCATGAATAACATCTTCATCCATGATTTGTAAAAATAAATTTAAAACACTAGGATGAGCTTTTTCAATTTCATCAACTAATATTATAGAATAAGGATTATATTTTACTTGATTAAAAATAAAATCATCTTCATAACCCACATAACCATGAGAAACTCCAATTAATTTATTAACTGCTGTTTCTAAATTATATTCACTCATATCAAGTCTTATTAAATTAATATTTAAAGCTTTACTAATTAATTTAACACTGCTAGTTTTACCTATCCCACTAGGTCCAATAAGTAACATTTTTAAATTACTATCTTTTTTAAAATACCAAGCAATATTATCAATTAGTTTTTTAATTGCCAGTTCTTGACCATATAATTCTTGGTTTAAATTGGTTTTAATTTTTTCAATTAAAGCATCTTTATCTAAATTTAGAGGAATATTACTTTTAGATTCTACAACTTGATAAATATCTTCTTTAGTAATTAAATCTTTATTTTGATAATTTAATTCTTTAATTTTCTTTTCTAAAGCATCTATTTTTAAACATATATCTAAAGCTTGAGCATAATTATTTTCTTTCACATAGCTTTCTTTTTGTTTATTTAAATCTTTTAATTCTTTTTCTAAAGTATTTTGCTTTATTTTATTCGTTTTGGTTCTTTTAACATGAGCACAAATACTATCAAGTAAATCGATAGTTTTATCGGGATTTTTCTTTTTATAAATATATTTATGAGCCATCATAACTATATCTTCAATATTTTCTTTAGTTATCGTTAAATTATGGTGATTTTCATAAGCTTCTTTTAAACCAAATAATATTTCTTTAGTTTCTTCTAAAGTAGGTTCTTTAATTAAAATAGTTTCAAAACGTCTTTCTAAAGCTTTATCTTTAGCTATATAGCGTTCATATTCTTCCGTTGTTGTAGCTCCAATTAAATGAATATCTCCCCGCGCTAAATATGGTTTTAAAATATCTTTAGCATTAATAGCTCCTTCTGCCCCTCCGGCATTAACCATAGTATGAACTTCATCAACAAATAGAATAATGTTTTTATTTTTAATAACTTCTTTAATAATTTTAGTTAAACGCTCTTCAAATTCCCCGCGATATTTAGTGCCACTTACTAAGTCCCCCATCGGAAGTTCCACGATTAATTTATTTTCTAAAGAAAGAGGCACATTTTTATTTTTAATTCTTCGTGCTAATTCTTCAACAATCGCTGTTTTTCCAACTCCGGCTGGTCCAATAAGTAATGGATTACTTTTTTTCTTGCGAAGTAATACTTCAATTAGAGCATCTACTTCTTTATCTCGGCCAATTACTTGGTCAAAACTTTCTACTTTATCATTTAAAATCGTGCCAATCGTAAATAATTCTTGATTTTTATTAATGACATCTTGCACTTTAATTTTTAATTCATCATAGATATCATCAATATTTATTCCCATTCCTAAAATAATACGAATAGCAATACCTTCTCCTTCATCAAATAAACTAAGAAGTAAATGTCTTGGGGTAACTACTCCTTTATTATTTTCTTTAGCATCTTCTAAAGCACTCGCAATAACTCTTTTTAATAAAGGCGTATATAAATTTAAATTACAACCTTTTTTAGGAGTACCAACAATACTAATAAGTTCACTGCGAAATCTTTCATAAGTTAATTGATATTCACTTAATTTAGCTTTAAGTTCTTCGTCATTTTTTAAAATAGCCAATAATAAATGTTCACTTCCGACATAGGGATGATTTAATTTTTCCCGTTCTTTTTCTGCTTCTTTTAAAATAATACTACCATTAAAACCAAAGTTATTAAACATATAAAGTCCTCCTCAAATATTCTATGATAGTTAAGGCCCAATTATTAAATTTTTATACAATTGCAAATAAATAAAAATTATGTTATAATAACAACTGTCTTTTAGGAAGTGATTTTAAATGTTTGCACAAGACTATTATGATAGATGTAATGAAGAAACCAAAAGATTTATTATGATTTATATGGACACATTTTCTGATATAACTAATTCTAATAATAAAATTGATTCAAAATATATATTCATTGATGGGAGAAAAAGTGAATGCTTTTATGCCACGATTATTTTTATTTTAGCTAGTATATGGTCAGGTAATGATTTAGGAAAGATTTTTTCTAAATATTTTAATAATAATATTATAATTAATTCATATAATGAAAAGTTATTGGAAGACTTATGGAAAAAAAATGCAGATTTTATTTTTTCTAAATATACTATTCAAAAAGATTTTTTTCGTAGTAATATAAGTAACTCCTTTATTATCGCGGCATCCCCACAAAAAGGGATTATTACTTTAGAAGATATATTTTTAAATATATTTAATTTTATTAATCCTAGAGATTTTAAAGAAATCTTTACTAGCTATCAAGTTATTGAAGATGTAAAAAATTTAAAAGTTCAAAATGAACAAAACTATGAAAATTCTAAAGAAATTTCTCAAGAAGAGCCAAGTGATTCTTATTTTAAAAGAAATACTCCAATAAAAATTCAAAATGGAGAGAATTTAACTTTTAAAAATTATTCTTTTAATCCTTTGATTGGACGAGAAAAAGATTTGGAAAAAATGTGTGCTTTAATTAATCATAAGACTAAATCTTTAATTTTATATGGTTTACCGGGAGTTGGTAAAACAGCTTTAATTGAGGGATTAGCTTATAAAATTCAACATAATCAAGTTCCTAATTGTTTAGCTAATAAACAAATAATTCAAATTAGTGGTTCCGAAATAATAAGTGGAACTAAATATAGAGGTATGTTTGAAGAAAGAATTCTTGAAATTATTAATGCTTTAAAAAATACTGAAGCTATTTTATTTATTGATGAGATTCACACCATTATGGGTTTAGGTAAAGTTGAAGATTCCCAAAATGACGTGGCAAATATTTTAAAGCCTTATTTAGGAAATGGTTCCTTAAAAATTATTGGAGCTACCACTAAAGAAGAATATGAACATATTTTAGAAGATGGAGCTTTCAGTCGAAGATTCAATGGCATGGAAATTAAACCTTTAGAGGATAATGAAATATTAGATATTTTAAAAGAAACTATAAATCGTTACGAAAATACCGATAATATTTATTTTGATGATAATTTAAATCAAGAGGAAATTTTAAAAATGATTATTGAATTTACTAATAATAATTTTAAAAATTATTATTTAACTCAAGAATTGCACAATCCCGATTTTGCTTTAACTATATTAGAAAATGCTTATGCATTTGCAACTTTATATAACGAAAAATATTTAACAATAGACTATTTAATTAAAGGCATTGAAGCCATAGACTTTATTAGTGAAACTCTAAAACAGGATTTTATTAATAAAATAAAAAATTATGATAATAAAATTTTATCAAGAACGAGAGTTCAAAATAAAGTTTTATCTTTAAATAATTTAAAAAAGCCTAATAATTAGGCTAATCATTGGCATAATTATAAACTCCATGAAGTTTTTCTAATACTTCCCCTTCTGGTTGAATTAATATCCATTTACCATCTTCTTTTTTTAAATCTAAAACAATATTATAAGAAATAGCTTCATTAGTATTTTTCATTTGTTCTAATTTATATTTTAAATATTTTTCTTCATCATACTCGCCATCACTCATAAATTCTTCTCGATGACTTTGTAAATATTTATTAGCATCTACTTGAGCTTTATATAAATCATAAACGGTAACTTTTACGGTAACCTGAGCTTCATCTCCATTATAATCTTCATTTTCAATCGTATATAATAAATCTTTATATTGTCTTCTTAAAACATCTTTGTATAATTCTTTATTTTCTGTACTTAAAGATTCAGAGTCCGCTAGAGAATCAATTTCACTTATTACCTCGCCAGTTAAACTTTTATAATTATTTAAGTATTTTTGCACAGTTTCACTAGCATCTTTTACCACACAAGAACAAGCCCCACATAAAATAATACAACTTATTAAAACCATTAATTTTTTCATCATAATCTCTCTTTCTTAATAATTATTATAATTAAGATAAAAATATTTATACAAAAAATTGTTTTAATTATTTAAAATTTGTGATACAATTATTTTAGGTGATAATATGGAAACGTGGTTACAATATGTAATTATTGGTGTAGCTTTAGTTATCGTCTGTTTAATTGTTATTAAATTAAATAAACGCGATTTTCGGATTGAAGCTAATAAACTAATTAATTATTTAGGTGGTAAAGATAACATTGTCAGCGCGGAATGTAATATGAGTCGCTTTAAAGTTTTATTAAAAGATGTCTCAATTGTCAATAAAGAAGCTATTGAAAAATTAGGAGCTAAAGGCATTGTGGAAATTGATAATCAATTAAAAATTATTTTTGGAGCTAATGCTCATCAATTAAAAAGGTATATTGATGATATAATTTAAAAGTGTTTAAAGCACTTTTTTTATTTTAAAAAACACCTTTAAAAAGGCATTTTCATATTTCCATTACTTAAGTTTTTCATCATTTTCTTCATAGTTTCAAATTGATTAAGTAAGCGATTTATTTCTTCTACACTGCGACCACTACCTTTAGCAATTCGTTGTTTACGCGTAGCTTTTAAAATTTCGGGTTTACGCCGTTCTTCTTTAGTCATCGATAAAATAATGGCTTCGACATGAGCTAAGTCTTTAGGATTTAAATTGACATTATTTAAACCCATTTTTCTCGCTCCTGGTAACATTTTTAAAATATTTTCTAAAGGTCCTAACTTTTTCATTTGTTTTAAATTAGTTAAGAAATCTTCTAAAGTATAATTTCCTTTACGCATTTTTTGCATTTGATCTTTAGCTTCATCTTCACTAATGACATCTTCAACTTTTTTAGCAATTCCTAAAATATCGCCCATATCTAAAATACGATCAGCCATAACTTCCGGATAAAACTCCCGAACTCCATCCATTTTTTCGGAATCGCCAACTAATTTAATTGGAATATTTGTTAAATGTCTAATTGAAAGCGCCACCCCACCTTTAGTATTTCCATCCATTTTGGTTAAAATGGCCCCAGTAAGGGCTAATTTATTATTAAAACCATTGATAACATTGATGGCATCTTGACCCATCATGGCATCAATTACTAAAAGTTTTTCATCTAAAGTAATATTATCTTCAATTGTTTTAAGTTCCTTCATTAATTCTTCATCGATTTGTAAACGTCCTGCGGTATCAATAATTATATAATCTAAACCTTCTTTTTTAGCATATTCTAAAGCTTCTTGAATAATTGTTAAAACATTAATTTTTCCTTTAGTAAATACTGGCACATTTAAACTTGCCCCAATATCCTGTAATTGTTCAATCGCAGCAGGTCGATATATATCACAAGCCACCAAAAGCGGTTTTTTATGATATCTTTTGCGCACTAAATTGGCTAGTTTTCCCGCCATGGTGGTTTTACCACTACCTTGTAAACCACATAACATAATAACTGTTAAACCATTATTGACTTTTAAAGGAACATAATCGCCCCCTAAAAGAGCCACTAACTCATCTTTAACTAATTTAATAAAGAGTTCATCGGGTTTTAAATTTTTGCCAACTTCTAAGCCTAAGGCTTTTTCTTTAACATTATTGACAAACTCTTTTACGACACTATAATTGACATCGGCTTCCAATAAAGCCATTCTAATTTCTCTCATAGCTTCACTAATATTTTGTTCATTAATAATGCCCATTCCCCGAATATTTTTTAAAGCTTTACTTAGACGTTCACCCATATATTCAAACATTAAAAACCCTCCTAACTTAAAGTAGTATTGCGAATATTTTCAATAAATCCATTCATTATTGTTAGATAATCTTCATTATTATTATCTTCTTCATCAGTTAAAGTATTCATAACTTCGACATTAATAATATTAGCTCCAGCTTCTTCTAAACTTGTAATAAAATTATTTTTATTATCGGTATCACATAAATATAAATCTTTATAAGTTCCTGATTTAAAGTTATTGCGAATAATATCTTCGTTTATATTTTCACTATCTAAAACAATTACATCAAACCCATAATTTCTTAAATAAGCTAATTTATTTGAAGAAACAACAATTTGATTAGAATTATTATTTTTGGCTAAATTAGCAATATTTCTTAAATCAGCATCCATATAAGATAATGTTTCTTCTAAAGCCCCATAATTTTTTTCAATACTACTCTTTAAAGTTTTCGAAGTCGTATATTCTATTAAATTATTTTTTAAGTTTTTAGCCAACATTAAAAAGTTATTAGGACTTAACCATAATTCTTCGACCGCATATTCATAGTTTAAGCCATAAGCTACATCGATTAATAACATCTTATCATTTTCATTTAAAAAATTTTGGGCTAAAGTTTTTTCTTTAGTTAAACCATTATAGACAAACAAAGCCCCTTTTTGATATTCTTCTCTTTGTTTATCTGTTAAGCGATAAGTTGTAATATCAGCCCCATTAGGATATATACTTAAAACATTCTTATTATTTCCATATAAATAATCAGTTAAATATTTAATCGGATATACTGTTGTATAAACATTATTATTCTTTAATTTATCGGATCGAAAACACCCTGTTAAAAAAAGAGCTAGTACCCCAATATATAATAATTTTAAAAATTTTTGCATTTATTATTAGCCACCTTTACCTATTATATTTTAAAGTATTTTTAGCTTTAAATCAAGTAGTAAACTTAAAAAGATAACTGTTTAGTTATCTTTTTAATGGTTATTAGGGTATATATCGAAAAAATTTCAATATACATTTTTTCTTTTCCCTTTTTAACTCTTCTCAAGTTTTATATTATAAAGGTTAATTAATATTTTGTCAATAAAAATTGGTTAAATTTAACAATTAAAATATTAAATTAATTAACAAACAAATAATTAAGCCTACTCCTAAAGGAATAATAAAAGCTAAAAAAGTATAATAATTACTATTTGTTTCTTTCTTTATAGTTAAAAGAGTTGTGGAACATGGATAATGAAATAACATTAACATTAGAAAACATATCGCTCTTTTAATATTCCAACCATTAATTATTAAAACATTTTTTAATTCTTCCATCGCCCCAATATCAATTAAAGAAGTAGTTTTTAAATATCCCATCAACATTGAAGGTACTATTATTTCATTAGCCGGGAATCCTAATAAAAAAGCTAAAATAATTACCCCATCTAAACCAAATAACCTCCCTATCGGATTTAAAAAATTACTAAAATAAACAATTAAAGTATTATTATTAATTTTTAAATTAGCTAATAACCAAATGATTAAACCCGCAGGTATAGCTACTTTAATAGCTCTAATTAAAACATAAATAGCTTTATTTTTAATACTATTAAAAATTGTTTTAAAAACTTTAGGCATTCTAAAAGGTGGTAATTCTAAAGTAAATGATGAAGGTAAGCCTTTTAAAATAGTTTTAGATAAAATATAACTAATAATAAAGGTAATAATTATTCCGATAAATATTAAAAGGGTTAAAATTAAAGCACAAAGTAAATTGCCATAGCTTTTACTTAAACCTCCTAAAAACATCATACTAATGGCTATTAAAGTGGGAAATTTCCCATTACAAGGCATAAAAGCATTAGTAAGAATTGCAATTAATCTTTCTCTTTTGCTATCAATTATTCTTGCTCCCGTAACTCCTACTGCATTGCACCCTATTCCCATACACATTGTTAAAGCTTGTTTGCCACATGTTTGACATTTTAAAAAAGCATTATCTAAATTAAAAGCAATTCTTGGTAAAACCCCTAAATCTTCTAAAAAAGAAAATAAAGGAAAAAAGATTAACATCGGAGGTAACATAACTGATATAACCCAATATAAAGTTTTATAAATACCATTTACTAATAAACTAATTAACCAACTAGGAAATTTAATAAACTCCAAAATATTAATTAAATTATCTTCTAAACTCGAAAAAAATTTAAATAATAAATCTGATGGATAATTAGAAGCACTAATAGTTAAATAAAATAGAAAAAATAATAATAAAAGCATTAATGGTATTCCCCAAATTTTACTTGTTAAAACTTTATCTATTTTTAATCTTTTAGTATTTAAAGTATCCGGATATTTTACCACGTCTTTTAATACTATTCGTACATTCTTCATAATTTGCATTACGATTTCTAATGAAACATCTTTAATCTCTAACTCATTTTGAATTTTTAAAATATCTTCCTTATTCGTAAAATAATTTAATTCTTGAAATTTTTCTAAATAATAACTATTATTTTCTAAAATTCTTAAAGCTATCCATCTTTTATTAATTTTCGAAGTAATTATATATTTTTCTACTTCTTTTAAAGATTCATTTAACGCTTTATAATCTAAAATTAAATAATCTTTGCCTTTAGCTTCTTTTAAAGTTTTTAATAAAGTAGTTAAACCTACCTTGTTTTTCGCGGATACTCCTACAACTGGACAATCTAAATTTTCTTCTAATTTAGCAATATCAATATCTATTCCTAACTTTTGAGCTTCATCCATTAAGTTTAAAGCTACAACGACATTTTTACTTAGTTCTTTAGTTTGAATAACTAAATTAATTCCCTTTTCTAAACTGGTGGCATCTACCACGACTAAAGCTACATCATAATCTTTAAAACAAATAAAATCAGTTGCTACTTGTTCTTCTCTTGATTTACTTATAAGAGAATATGTTCCTGGTAAATCATAAAATTCATATAAAACATTTTCATAAGAACATATTCCTTTGCTAAATTCTACAGTTTTCCCCGCCCAATTTCCCGTATGAACATTACTTTTAGTTAAAGCATTATAAATAGTCGATTTTCCTACATTAGGGGTTCCAATTAAAGCAACTTTTAAATTTAACATAATTCTACCTCCAATAAAGAGGCATCACTATTTCTTAAAGCAATTGTATTTTGATTTATTAAATAAGCTTTAGGATTTTTAAAAGGCGAAATTAACACACACTTAACCATAGAACCTGGAATAAAACCTAAATCAAGTAATCTTCTTTTAATCTCATCTTCTCCTCTAACTCTTTCAATTAAAGCTTTATCTCCCATTTTTAAATTATTTAAAGTTAACATTTTTATATACTCCTTAACATATAATTTATTAGTTTCCTTAAACTAACAACTACTTTATCATATGTTAAAAGAAAGAATTGGTTATATGGAAGAAGACTTTTATACTTTAACTAGTTATATTCATAATAAAAGATTGATTACTTATGCTATGGAAGATTATTTAGAAATGATTTATCGCGAAACTAATCAAAATCTAAATATTAATGTTACTATTTTAAGTAAATTATTACATGTTAAAAAATCTAGCGTATCTAAAATGTTAAGTAAATTAAAAACTTTAGAATTATTAGAAAATAATAATCAAATTAAACTTACTAAAACAGGTTTTAAAATAGCTAGATATTTATATATAAGACATAATATCTTAGAAACATTTTTAAAATATTTAAATAAACAAGATTTTAAATTAGAACAAGTAGAAAAGATAGAACACTTTATAGATAATATTACTTTAAATAATTTAGCTAAGTTAAATAAAGATTTAATTATTTAAAGTTGGGTAACCTTCATTTGATAAATACCAAGTTGATAGTGCTATTTCTTCTCCATCTTTTATTATTTCAGCAGTTTTTAATTCATTATTTATAGAAGTTAAATCAATATCTTTTAAATTATCATTTAATTGATTTACTAATTTTACTGATTTCATTTCTGTTTCACTCATTGATGTTCCTATGGTTTCACGTCCTGGTTTTGTAGAATTTTTATAATATGTGTTTGATATTTCTCTTTTTGTATCATTTACATTTACTAATACTACAGATCCTATACTATATAATTCATTATATTGTGTCTGAGTAGTTTCTTTATTATTCTCTATTTCTCCTAAATTATAGACATTATTTATATATAATATATTTTGATCTTGGCCAAGCCCAAATACGCCTCCATACTTAACATATTTTTCAGTTTTTCCAGTTCCTTCTATTTTTCCTATATTATAAGAATTTATAATTTCTGCATTTCCTTTGTCAATGGATCCAAAGAGCCCTCCAACATAATTTGCACTTATTAATTCATTGCCATTAATTATTTTTCCTTTATTATATGAGTTTATTACATATGATTTAATGATTGAATTACTATAACCAATTATTCCACCCATTATAACATTATAGTATTTACCTGTATTAAATTTAACATAAGAACTAATTTCACCTTCATTATAGCATTTATCTATTATTAAATTTGAAAGTGAGTTATAACCTACTATTCCTCCAGTTAAGTTTCCGTTTAAAACTTTTCCTGTATTGTATGAATTTCGGATTATAGTATATTTTTCACCACTTTGAACTACACCTATTAAGCCTCCTACACTTTGATCATAATATGTATCGTATTCTAATTTTTCATTTTCTATTTTTCCTGTATTATAACTGTTTTCGATTAATAATGGTCCAAGAGTTGATCCAATTAATCCTCCCATTATACTTAATCCATTTCTATTACTTTTAACATCTCCTATATTATGAGCATTTTTTATTTTAATTTTTGAATCTTTATTATCACTTCTTCCAATTAATCCTCCTGCATATTCTCCGACATTATTAGTTATTGTTCCTTCGTTTACTGAATCTTCTACTATAGCATCACCGGCACCACCTATATAACCTATTAAACCTGCAGAATTGTTTGATCCTGAAATATTTGCTTTATTTGTACTTTTCTTAATTGTTATATTGCCACCAACACGACCTGAAAACCCTCCTGCTGCTCCTCCTTTGGTTGTATTTTCTACTTTTACTTCATTAGTACAATTTTCTATTATTGTATTATTTGATGTTCCTATAAATCCACTTATTCCTCTTGAAGCACTACCTACTGTATTTTCAAATTTTACATTGCCATTTATTGTTAAATTATTAATATGTGTATTTGTTCCATATCCTATTAATGCTATTCCTAATGCATTTGTATCTGTAACATATATATATAAATTATCTAAACGATTATTATTTCCTAGTATATTTCCTTTAAATTGATGAGAAGTATTATTTCCTATTGGAGTAAAGCCATTTCCACTTGTTAAACTTATTTTTAAAGTTTCATCTCTTGTTTTATAATCATTTATATCTTGAAAATCTAAATTTCTTGTTAGTTTGAAATATTTATTTTCATAACTGTTTCCTTCGTTTGTTTTATTACTTAATGTTACTAAATCATCAATATATTGAATTTGATATGGATTTTCTTCTTTTCCTTCTCCATAATAGTTTCCTCCAGTGTTGCATATCTCTTGGTTGGCACCTTTTACACAGATTATCTTCTTTCCT
>CANQOE010000007.1 GCA_947625315.1 uncultured Bacilli bacterium
TTATTTTATCTTCATAACTCAATTTACTCATATAAAAACCTCGTTTCTATGTCCAAGAAACGGGGTTCATATCATAATTGAATTGTCTAGCTTTTTAGTTAGACTTTTCTTTTTTAACTTTTTCTTGACAATAGGAAACTTTTGATATATATTATAGGTAAAGCGAAAGGAATTATTATGAGTATATTAAAAGTCGAAAATTTATGTAAAAAAATTGGTAAGAAAGATATTTTAAAAAATGTATCTTTTGAAGTTAATGAAGGGGATATTTTAGCTTTTATTGGTCCTAATGGAGCAGGTAAAACAACGACAATAAAGTGTATCTTAGGTTTAAATAAAATTACAAAAGGTAATGTATATATCAATAACTTTAATGTTGAAAAAGATTTTGTTAAAGCTATTGAACGAGTTGGCTCAATTGTAGAATCTCCCGATGTATATATGTATTTAAGCGGAATGGAAAATATTAAATTACAAGCTAATCTCTATAAAGATATTGATGAAGATTATTTAAGTCATTTAGTTGATTTGGTGGGTTTAAATAAGCGAATTGATGATAAAGTAAGTAAATATTCTTTAGGTATGCGTCAACGTTTAGGTATTGCCATATCTTTAATTAATAATCCTAATCTTTTAATTTTAGATGAACCTACTAATGGATTAGATCCCGAAGGTATTAAAGAGTTAAGAGATATTTTAAAAAAACTAGCTCAAGATGGTGTAGGTATTTTAATATCTAGTCATAATTTAAGTGAATTAGAAAGTTTTTGCAATAAAGTTTGTATAATTTCTAATGGAGAAGTTATTAAAGAAACAAGTATTTCCAAAATAAAAGGTTTAGATGAAGATAAATATCTTATTAAAGTTAAAGATACTAAAAAAATTAAAAAAGTAATTAAAGATAATATTAAGATAATTGATGATAATTATTTTGAAGTATTTAAAGATGAAGAAGAGTTAGGTTTATTTATTAAAGAATTAATAAATAAAGATATTTTAGTTTATGAAATTAAAAAAGAAGATATTAGTTTAGAAGAAGCTTTTATAGATATCGCGGGAGGTGCTAAAATTGATTAGATTAATTAAAAATGAATTAAAAAAGATTTTTAAGAAAAAAAGTTTTTATATAGTTAGTATTATTTTTATTCTATATTGTATATTAACTAATGTTTTATATAAAAATATCAATGTTCTTAATATTGATAATATATTGGGGACAAGTGTAGATATTGAAGATTTAAAAGAAGAAAATGAAAATTTAGATTTAGATAACGAGGATGATTTATTAGAGTATGTTACTAATTTAAGTTTAATTGAAACTGAAGAATTAAAAAAAGAAATTAATAATAATACAGCTTCGTATTTAATTGATAATTATTTATATGATTTAATTCAAGAAGCTAATATCTATAAATATATTGGGCAAGATAATGATGCTTATGATATTCAAAGAGAAGATATAGATAAAGAAATTACAAGAATAAAAGCTAATGATTGGCAATATTATACAAATTTAAAGATTAAGAATTATCAAAATGAAGTAGATAATGCGGCTAATTATTTAGCTAAAGAAAGACTTTTTAAATTAATTGAATTAGAACAATATCGGTTAAATAATGATTTGGGTTATGATCAAACTAATTATCTAAATCAAGCTATTGAAGATATGGAAATAGATTATTTAGAATACTTAAATTTACGAGATAAAGAAAATAAAAGTGCTGATGAAAAAGAAAGATATTATCAATTAGAAGAAGAGATAATGAAAGATAATTATATCTTAGAAAATAAAGTAGATTTAAATAAAGGAGATTCTTTAAATGCAGTTTTAAGAAATTTTCCTAATGAATTTGGTTTATTTATTTTAATTTATACAGTAATGATAAGTGGTTCTATTGTCAGTGAAGAATTTAATAAAGGAACTATTAAGTCTTTACTTACAAAGCCTTATAAAAGAAGTAAGATAATTATTTCAAAATTATTGACTGTTTTATTACTTATTCCTGTTTTAATTCTTATGATGATTTTGGGGGAAATTATTATTGGAGGTTTAATATTAGGATTTAAGAGTTTAGCTACTCCTGTATTAATATTTAATAGTCATACTTTAAGTTTAGTTAAGTTTAATATTTTTATTTATTTATTATTATCGGTTTTAAGTGTATTACCTATGTATTTAGTTTTAGGCTGTTTCTGCTTTATGTTAAGTACTTTAACTAATTCAACTTCCGCGGCGATTACAATTACCTTTTTAGTTTATTTATTTGGAAATATTGCTTCATCTTTAGCTTTAACTTATAATTTAAAAATATTAAAATTATTAGTTTCTTTACATTGGGATTTTAGTTATTTAGTTAATTGTTTAGAAAATCCTTATGGTTTTAAATGGTTGACAAGTTTAATAGTTATATTAATATATTTAATTATTATGGTTGTTATTTCGGTAGTAAATTTTGCTAAAAAAGATGTAAAAAATATTTAAAGTGTGTTATACTAATAAATGAAAGTAGTTGAGTAGTAATGGAGTCTAAAATAGATTTTAAGAAAATAGCTATTGTTTTAATATTTGCTCTAGTTTTAGCTTTAGCTATCTTCTTTATATTAAAAGGGAAAGATCTAAATGAAGAAGATAAACAAAGTATGTCAAATAAAGAGGTTAATCAACAATTAATTGATAAAGTAAAAGAAATTAAAGAACAAAATCAAGACTTGGTCTTAGAATATGAAACAACAAATATTCCGGAAATAACGAGTTTTGTTTATAAAGATGGCGATAATTATAAAAGTATTATTATAGATAATAATAAAGCTTCGATTGTAACTTTTGAAGATTTAGTTAAAGATAGTGAAAAAGAAAACTTTAATAATAAAGAACTAGAGTTACTAAGATTAAAATATCCAACTTTTATTGTTGATGATATAATTGCTAATAAAGAAGATACAGGACATAAATTTTATTATTTAAAAGAAAATGAAATGATTATTTATTATTATGATTATCAAATATCTTATAATTATCAAGAACCTATAAGTTTAATTATCAATTATCAAGAAGTAAAAGATTATTTAAATTTTACCCCAATATTTGATGAAACTTATGAAAATGAAAGTGGATATAATTATCAAAGTGATAGAAAAAGTATTGCTTTAACAATTGATGATGGACCTAATTCCCGTAATAATGCTAGATTTTTAGAATTATTAAGTGATAATAAAGCTCATGCTACCTTCTTTATGGCGGGCAATATGATGAATGCTTGTCAAAAATGTGTTTTAGATACTTATAACTCTGGTAATGAAATTGGTTCTCATACTTATGAACATATGAATATTAAGAAAAATAGTCAAGAAGCTGTTTTAGAAAGTTTACGAAAAACTAATGATTTATTTCATCAAATAACAAATGATGATATTAAACTATTAAGACCTCCGTATGGAGCTTATAATGCGGAAAATAGAAATTATATAAATATGCCTTTTATTCTTTGGAATATGGATACCGAAGATTGGTTATATCGGGATACTAATCATATAGTTGATTATATAAGAAAGTATGCTAAAGATGGTTCAGTTATTTTAATTCATGAATCTTATAAAGAAACAGTCGCCGCTTTAGAAATAATTTTACCAGAATTATATGCTAAAGGTTATCAAGTAGTTAGTATTAGTGAACTTGCTTCTTTAAAAGGCGTAACATTAGAAAATGGAGTTGCTTATAATTCTTTTAAATAAGCAACTTTTTTAATAATTAGCTTTATTTTAAAAGTAATTTAAGGTATAATTAAATTATAGGTGGTAGTATGAAAAGAGTTATTTTAGTAGATGGTAATAATTTAATGTTTCGCAGTTATTATGCAACAGCATATTCCGGAAGTATAATGCGTAATTCGAAAGGATTTCCAACTAATGCATTATATGGTTTTATAAGTATGATTAATAAAATTATCAATGAAGAAAAACCAGAATATATTGCTGTAGCTTTTGATGTAGGTATTAACTTTCGGAAACAAAAATATGACTTTTATAAAGAAGGCAGACAAACAACTCCCGATGAGTTAAAAATGCAAATGCCAATTGCACGGAAAATATTAGATGCAATGGGTATTAAATATTTAGAATTAGAACCTTATGAAGCTGATGATATAATTGGGACATTAGCTAAGATGGCGGATTTAGATCCTGAATATGATGCGACAATTATTTCTAGTGACCGCGATTTATTACAATTAATTAGTCCGGTTGTTGATGTTAAACTTTTAAAACAAAGTGGGTATATTAAATATAATCCCGAAACTTTTTTTCAAGATTATGGAATTGAACCAATAAAGATTATCGATTTAAAAGCCTTGGCGGGAGATTCATCGGATAATATTCCTGGTGTTAAAGGAATTGGCGAAAAGACAGCCTTGAAATTATTACAAGAACATCATTCTTTGGAAGGAATATATGATGATATTGAAAGCATTAAAGGTAAGGTTCAAGAAAAATTAATCCAAGATAAAGAAAATGCTTTTATGAGTAAAGATATAGCCACTATATATAGGGAAGTACCTTTAAATATTACTTTTGAAGAAATTAAATATCAAAAAGAAAATACTAATGCTTTAATAGATATATATGAAGATTTAGAGTTTTATTCTCTTTTAAAAAATTTTGAAAAAGCAAAAGCGGTTGTTGATGATATAGATTATCAAGAAATTAATAATATTCAAGATATTAAATTAATTGGAGATGAAGTTAGTATTTATGTCGAACTTGATAATGAAAATTATCATAAAGCGAATGTAATTGGGATAGCTTTAAGCGATAAAGAAAATAATTATTATTTAAATAAAGAATTGTTAAAAGAAGTTATTACTTTAATTCGTGATAAAGTTATTTATACATATAATGCTAAAGCTTTAGATATTATTTTAAGACGAAATAATATTGAACAAATAAAAGTTAATTATGATTTGATGATCGGAGCTTATTTAACCAATGCTTTTATTAAAGATGATATTGCTTTCTTATTACATCAAGAACGTATTGATGTAGAATTTTTTGAAGAAATGCAAAAGAATAATTTTAGTAATGTTGCCAAAATTAAAAAAGATTTAGTTTTAAAATCCCGGTTTATTTATGATACAAGAGATACTTATATCAATGAACTTAAAAAAGAAGAAATGTATGAACTATTTAGAAATATTGAACTACCTTTAACTTATGTTTTAGCGGATATGGAATATTTTGGGGTAAAAATTGATAGTGAACGAATTTTAAAAATTCAAGAAGAAGCTCAAGTTAAATTAGATATTTTATCTCATGAAATATATAATATGGCGGGACTAGAGTTTAATATTCAAAGCCCTAAACAATTAGGCGAAGTTTTATTTAATCGTTTAGGTATTGCTAAGGGTAAAAAGACTCAAAAAGGTTATAAAACTGATGCCCAAACTTTGCAAAAATTGCGTAATAGACATCCCATTATCGAAAAAATATTAGACTATCGCAATTACAGTAAAATTTTATCCACTTATACAACTAGTTTAGAAAATGCTAAATTTAGTGATGGAAAAATTCATACAATCTTTAAACAGACTTTAACAAGAACGGGAAGATTATCAAGTGTGGAACCAAATTTACAAAATATTCCGATAAGAGGGGAAGAAGGCAGAAAGGTGCGCAAAGCATTTTTACCTACTTATGATTATTTTTTAAGTATTGATTATTCGCAAATTGAACTGCGAATTCTTGCCCATATTTCTCAAAGCCCCGAATTAATTGAAGCTTTTAGACGCGATCAAGATATTCATACGAAAGTTGCCGCGGATATATATGGAGTTGAAGAAAAAGATGTTACTAAATTAATGCGTTCGACCGCTAAAGCCGTTATATTTGGTATTGTCTATGGTATTTCCGGTTTTGGTTTAGGGGAAAACTTAAATATTACGCCTAAAGAAGCGCAAAAATTTATTGAAAAATATTATGAATTATATCCGGGTGTTAAAAGATATATGGATAATATTATTAAAGAAGCTTATGATACAGGAGTAGTCCGGACTTTATTTAATCGGAAGAGAACAATTGAAGAATTAAATAACAAAAATTATATGATTAGAAGTAGTGGTGAGCGTATAGCTTTAAATACGCCAATTCAAGGAACTAGTGCCGATATAATTAAAAAAGCTATGGTCTTAGTTTATGAAGAATTTCAAAAACAAAACATTCAAAGTAAAATGGTTTTACAAATTCATGATGAATTAGTTATTGATTGCTTGGCTTCAGAAGTAGATAAAGTGCGCGAAATTGTTAAAAATGTAATGGAAAATGTTATTAAATTATCCGTGCCTTTAAAAGCTGGTATAGCTATGGGTAAAGATTTATATGAAGCAAAATAGATGAGGTGAATATTATGCCAGAAATAGCCGAAGTTGAAACAGTTAGAAATGTTTTAAAAAAACAAATTTTAAATAAAAAAATTGTCGATGTAGATATTTTATATCCCAAAATGATTGAAAGTAATGTTAAAGATTTTAAAAAAGATTTAATTAATAAAAGTTTTATTGATATTAAAAGAAAGGGTAAATGGTTAATCTTTGAATTAGAAGATAGATATTTGTTGAGCCATTTAAGAATGGAGGGCAAGTATTTTATTAAAGATAAGAAGGAAGCTATTGCTAAACATGAACATATAATCTTTACTTTTGAAGATGAGCAAACTTTGCGATATCATGATACCCGGAAATTTGGACGGATGAACTTAATTAAAAAAGAAGATTTAGAAAATACACAATGTATTAAAAAACAAGGATTAGAACCTTTAGATGATCAATTAACGGCGTCATACTTATTAGCAAAATTTAAAAATAAAAAGTTACCTATTAAAACAGTTTTATTAGACCAAACTATTATAAGTGGGTTAGGCAATATTTATGCTAATGAAGTTTTGTTTTATGCGCAAATTAATCCTTTAAAAAAAGCTTTAGAACTTACTAAAGAAGAATGTGCAAAAATTGTTGAGGGATGTCGCCAAATTATTAAACAAGCTATTGAAATGGGAGGTACAACCATTAAAAGTTATACTTCAAGTTTAGGTGTAACAGGACGTTTTCAACAAAAATTAAAAGTTCATAAAAAAGAAGGACAAAAATGTGTTAAATGTGGAAGCTTGATTAAAAAAATTAAAATAGGGGGAAGAAGTACTTATTATTGTGAGGTTTGTCAAAAATAAAAGATAAGGAGGAATATATATGCTTAAATTAATCGATTTAAAATTAGATTCAATTTTAGTTTCATTGCAAATTGTTTCTAAATTAGATCCTGATTATATATGTATTCCTTTAGAGGCTAATACAATTATTAATGTTAAAAATAAAGATAAAGTGGCTATTGGTCAAAAATTAACTGATCAAGATATCTATGCTCCAATATCTGGAAAAGTTGAAAATTTAGAATTAGTTGATACTTATTTAAAAAAAATGTATGCTTTAAAAATAAGAAATGATTTTAAAGAAACAAATATAAATACCCAAAAAAAGATTAATAGCCAAAAAATCACCAAAAAAGATTTACAAGAAACTTTAAGTAATTTTAATTTTGCTTTTGATAAACCTAATTTAATTATAAATGCTATAGACGATGAATATCAATATACGCAAAGTTTTTATTTATTAGATAATTATGAAAATATTTTAGATTTATTAGAGAGAATGGCTACTTTATTAAAAATAAAGATAATATTAGCTTTAAGAGAAAATAATCAAGAAAATATTAATAATCTTTTAACATATCGGGGAATGTATCCTTCGATTCAAATTAAAATAGTACCTAATTTATATTTACTAGGCAATGATTATTGTTTACAAAATTTTTTACAAATAGAGGAAGCTAATGTTTTAAAAGTTTCCCAAATCTATGAATTAGATAGTTATTTAAAAACTAAAAGAGAAAGTCGGGATTTATATATAACTATAAGTGGAAATAATGTTTTAAATCCTTGTGTTATTAATACTTATAAGGGAGTTAGTTTAAATTACTTATTAGAAAATATTAAATTAGTTAATCAAGAAAGTGATATATATATAAATAGTTTATTACAAGGAAAGAAAGTTAATAAAGATAATTTTATTATTACAGGAGATGTTAAAAGTATTCTAATTCAAAAAAAAGAATCATTAAAAAAAGAAGAGAGATGTTTAAATTGTGGAGCTTGTTTAAATATTTGTCCTGTTAATATCAATCCTTTATTATTTAAAGATCAAAAATATTTAGCTAAAGTTAAAGATAAATGTTTAAAATGTGGTTTATGCTCATATATTTGTCCTGCTTACATAAATTTTAATAAGTATTTAGAGGAGGAAGAGATTGATGCATTATAAAAAAGAAATGAATAGTTTATTAAATAGTTATTTAATAGCTTTAATACCTTTATTAATATTTGGATTATATAAAAATGGTCTTTATTTATATATAAATGATTTACTTAATTTAAAAAATATTTTTATACCTTTATATTTTTATTTAATAAGTATAATTGTTGCTTTAATAGTTAGTATAATTTTAAAAGAAAATAAAAAGGTTAATATTTTAATTAGCTTAATTTTAGCATCTTCTATTTCGTTAAATACTAATATGTTAATTTATCCTATTTTATTATTTGTTTTACTATTTATTAGTAATGTCTTAAATAAAAAAATTAATATATATTTTAATAGTCTTTCTTTAATTAGATTGTTTCTTATTTTAGCTTTATTATTTAATAGTTATTCTTATTTAAATATTGGAGAAAAAATAAATATCTTTAATTATAATTTATTAGATAAATTTATAGGTTTTCAAATAGGGGGTATAGCCTCAAGTAGTGTTCTTTTAGTTCTATTAGCTTTAATTATTTTAAGCTTTAATAAATTTTATAAAAAAAATATTGCTATTTTTGCATCTTTAACTTATTTTATCTTTAATTTAATATTTAATTATATGTTTTTTAAAAGTTTAGTTTGGGATATAAAGGGAACTATTTATTTTAGTTTTGTTTTTATAGCTAGTGATATATATGTTAGTCCAACCTCTAATATGGGAATGATTATCTATGGGGTTTTAATTGGCTTTTTAACCAGTATTCTTGGTTTATTTGGGGGTTTAGAAGCAGGTTTTATAAGTATTTTCTTAAGTAGTTTATTAATTCCTTTAATTAATAAAGTAACAAATAGAAAATATTTAAAGAGTTAATTAGAGACAATCAAATTTTTAATGCCTTTAATCTTGCAAAAACTATCTATTTATGATAATATTATATAAAGAGTAAAGGTGTGATACTTAAATGAATACGAAAATATTTAATAATATTGATACGTTAATAGATATGGCTACTCTATCTAAAAGTAAAGAAGAAATCAATGCCGAATTAATTGAAGTCAATTCTTTAATTGAATCTAAAAAGAAAGAGATTGAGGCAAAAAAACAAGATATTGCGGAAGAAGATTATGTCAATACTTCTTTAGAATTAGTCGATAAAAATATTGAAGTTAGTTTAGAACAAAAAGTAGCTAAATTAAATCGCCAATTAAAAGAATTAGAAAATAAGAATATTGAATTAAAAGAAAATGAAGATAGTTTAAATAAAGAAATAAGAGCTTTAGAAGAAAATAGTGAAGATAATCAAGAATATTTAAAACTTTTAGGGGATAGAGTTTCTACTTCTAAAGATTTAACTTCTTTAATTAAAAGTGAAGAAGACCATGCTAAACACCAAGCAACTATTTTAAAAAATAAAAAGAAAGAATATGAACAAGTATTAAAAGAATTAGAATTAAATTTTCAAGCTAAAGAAGAATTAGAAGCCAAATTAGAAGAATATACGAAACGTTTAAGTGATATTAAATCTAATTTAAAAAATCCTAATACTTATATCAATAAAGAACAAAAAGAAAAAGATGAACAATCTTTAGAAGAACTTAACCAATCTTTAGAAGAATTAGAAAAACGTAAACTAATTTTGCTTTGTGATGCTTCAATTATTGGAATGGATGCTAAAGAATTAGTTTTAAAAAAGAATTATAAAGAAGCTCAAGCTAAAATTAAAGAATTGCTTACCATTGTTAAAGCTAAACCTTTCATGGATATTAAAGATAATAAAACTTTAGAAACAACTTTAGAGAAAAAAGAAAATGAACGGCGCGAATTAGTAACTTTAATGGCTAATAAAAATTATGAACTTAGTTTAAATACTTCTTTTCAAATTAGATTGGATTATTTACAAGAAGAAATTACAGCTTTAGATTACCAAATTAACGATAAAGAAACAACTTTAAAACAAATAGATGATTATTTAAATAATAGATTAGCAAGCGATATTAGAACTTGTGAAGAGGATATTGAAGTTTTAGAAGATTTTGTAGCTAATTTAAAACAACTAGATACTAAAGATAGTGAAACTTTAAAAACTTTAGAGAAAAAAGAACAAGAACTAACTACTTTAAAAACTATTTTAGCTAATTATAAAGATGATTTAAAAGATGTTTTAAAGAAATATCAAAATATTAAAGAATTAATAGAACAATTAACAATAAAGAAAGATAATTATTTAACGGAAATGAATAATTTAAAAGATTATCAAAATACTGATGTTAAAGTAATTGATATTATTAAAAGAAAAGAAGATGAAGATAGACTTAAAGCAATTAATGAAGATATTCAAAATATAAAGGCTCGTTTAGCTTATGGAGATAGTCCAGATGATATATTTGATTTAATCGTGGCCGAAATGGGAGAAACTTCGAAAACAAATGTTGGAAATAAAATTGAAAGTTTAGATGAACCTCTTGATGATTCTTTAAGTTTAGAAACTGATACTTTAACTGATACTTTAGAAGATGCTTTAAAAGAAGATATTCCTCAAGAAAATTTAAGTTCGGTAGAAAGTTTAGATGATAATAATTCAAATGTTTTTAAAGTAATAGATATTCAGCCTATTGAAGAATTAAGAGGTTAGGCTATGACATTAAAGTTTAATCATATCATTACTTTAGAAAATAATGATAAATATGTTGTTTTAAATAATGCTATATTAGGTGGAAAAAAATATTATTTAAGTATGGGTATTACAAACAAGAAAGCTAATCCCCAAAATATTAAGATATTAGAAGAATTTATTCGAGATGAAGAATTATATGTTCAAATAATTGAGGATCAAAAATTAGTTAATACTTTACTTAAAATATTTGCTTCTCAAAATAAAAGTTATTAATATAGCTTTTAAATTTGGGAAATATTTGATATAATAAAGAAGTTAATTGGAGAGTGTTTAAATGACATTAAGTAATATATGGGAAATAATAACAAAAATAATTGATATTGGGGTAGTATGGTTAGTATTTTATTTTATTTTAAAAAATATTAAAAATAATACAAAGATGGTTTTAATATTTAAAGGAGTTATTTTAGTTTTAATTATTAAAATATTAAGTGATTTATTAAACTTATATACAGTTGGATTAATATTACAATATTGTTTAGAATGGGGACCTTTAGCAATTATCGTAATTTTTCAACCAGAAATTCGAAGTGTTTTAGAATCTATTGGTAGAACTCAATTACTGGGAAGACATAAAATATTAACTATTGATGAAAGAGAACATGTTGTATATGAAACAATGAAAGCTATCGAATATTTTAAACGTAATCGTATTGGGGCTTTAATTGTTATTGAAAGAGAAATATCATTACAAGAATATATTGAACCCGCGACTAAAGTATATGCTGATTTATCGGCTGATTTATTAGAAACAATTTTCTTTCCTAATGGACCTTTACATGATGGGGGCGTAATTATTCAAGGCGATAGAATCACGGCCGCGGGAGCAGTCTTTAAGACGAGTTTAAATCCCGCGATATCTAAAAGATTAGGAACAAGACATAGAGCAGCGTTAGGTATTGCCGAGGAAAGTGATGCCATTGCTTTAGTAGTTAGTGAAGAAAGTGGTAGATTAAGTATTGCTATTGATGGAGAACTTAATTATAATCTAACAATTGATGAATTTAGATTAATTTTACTTGATGCTTTAAATCCGCATCCGGAAGTTTTCTATGAAGCGGAAAATAATAATGATAGCGCAGGTGAAGAATAATGAAGAAAATAATTAGAGCTATATTAAAAGTTTTTAGAGCTATATATCGCTTAATTGATAAATTTATTGTAACGCCTATTAGTAGATTAATTTTTAATATAAGAGAATATTTACGAAATCATAATATTAAATTAGATTATATATTTAATCGACCTAATTTTATGATTTATCTATCTTTAGCTTTAGCTATTATAACTTTTTTATTAGTAGATAGTCGGGTAATCAATTTAGTCGAAAGTGAAGCCGAAGTTATTACTAATGTTCCCGTAGAAGTTAATTATAATGAAGAAGCTTATGTAGTTGAGGGAATTCCCAAAACAGTTGATATAATTTTAATTGGCCGTAAGAGTGATATTTATTTAGCTAAACAATTAGGAACTAATTCCGTTATTTTAGATTTATCCGATTACGAAGCGCGAAATAGTGCTTATCGAGTAGGATTATCTTATACTAAATCTATCGATGCCATTAACTATAAATTAGATCCTTCTTATGTATCCGTTACGATTAAAGATAAGGTTAGTGTTACGAAAAGTATAGCTTATGATTTAATTAATAATGATTCTTTAAATGAAAGATTAAGTGTGGAATCGGTAGAATTATCCAAAAGTGAAGTAGTAGTTAAAGCTTCCCAAGATACTTTAGATACAATTGCTTCTTTAAAAGCTTTAATCGACTTAAATAATAGTAGTTTAAGTGATGTAGGAACATATGAAGTAGATAATATTAATATTTATGCTTATAATAGTCAAGGCCAAAAAATTGAAAATGTGGAAATAGTACCAGGAACAATTAGTGCCACGATTACTTTAGATACTTATTCTAAAAGTGTACCTATTGAAGTATTAACAACTGGTTCTTTAGTTACAGGAAAAGCGATTGCTTCAATTTTGATAAATAATAGTAATAATCATTCAACAACTATTTATGGAGAAGAAAATGTGATAAATAATATCAATAGTGTACCTGTAACAATAAATGTCGATAATCAAGGTAACAGTGGTACTAAAACTTATAATGTAACAATTAATCGACCTACAGGAGTTCGGGCTTTAAGTGAAAATAAAGCAACAATTACCGTAACATTTGGCGATGAACGTCAAAAAGAAATTGATATTTCCAATATTGTACCACGTAACTTAGGAAGTGGCTTGACTGCGAATATTGTAGGTACTGATAAAGTAACCGTAATTGTAAAAGGTGTTCAATCGGTTATTGATAGTGTTGATGGTTCAAATATCAATGCCTATATTGACCTTGAAGGCTATAAAGCTGGCGAAGAATATGATGTTGATGTTAAAATAGATAATAATGATCCTAAATTAAATTTTGTGGTATCTTCAAAAGTAAGAGTAAGAATTAGTTAGCTTACTCTTTTATTTTGGGCATTTATCTTCTAACTATTTTTTAATTGGACATATATTAGAGTAGAAAGGTTGAATTAAAATGAATTATCAAAATATGGCTAATAATTTTGGCTATAATCAAAATTATGCTAATGGCAATAGACAATTTTTCTTTCCTTTTTTAACAGGAGCTTTAGTAGGTGGAGCTGCAGTTGGATTAACTAGACCACGTCCTATTTATAATGTAGCACCAAATTATGGTTATGGTCCACGGCCACCTTATTATGCTCCAGGAGCACCATATTCTTATTATTCATATGGAGGATATGTTCCTTATCGTTAAAAAGATTTGACAAAATAATTATTTTATAGTACAATTTAGCTGTACATGAAAATGTATTAAAAAAGTCGGAATAACCAGCGCCGAAAAGACTGGAACTAAAAAAATGCTAGAGAACTTACTCTAGTTTTATTTTTCTTTACAATAAAAATATGGTATGCTTAAATTGCAGCAGGAGATTTATAATGAAAAAATTAAATTTATATTGTATATCTGAGGAATATATAAATTATTTAAGAAAATTTGATAATAAAGTTTTTTACAATAAAAAGAATAGCAGGCCATATGTTGGAGTAGTTTTTGAATATAATAATTTTAAATATTTTGCTCCTTTATCTTCTCCTAAACCAAAACATAAATTAATGAAAAATAGTGCTTGGGATATATTTAAAATAGCAGACGGAAATTTAGGAATTGTAAATATTAATAATATGATACCAACTCCAGATGATTGTTTATATTTATTATTGCCAAATGTTAAAAATATATCTTATCGAATTCTTTTAAAAAAACAATTAAAATTCTTAATAATAATTTAGAAGAATTGTTAAAAAAAGTTGAAAAATTTCAAAAATATATCGTACTAAAAGAATTTCTGCTGCCAAATTATCAAGATGTTGTAACTTTCCTTTATTAGAAGAAAAGTATTTAGAATTTATTAAAGAAAAAGTCAATAATTGAATTAGTGCAATATTAAAAATTCTTTTTAAAGCGTATAATAAATTAGGTGGTTTATTTTGCGTTTAAGTGAATTACAAATGAAAATGGTTATAAATGTTAAAGATGGAAAGCATTTAGGAATTATTACTGATGCTGAAATTACGGAAAAAGGGGAAATAACTTACTTTACAGTTATGCCTAAGCATTTTTTTCGGCGTTTATTTCGTAATGAAACAAAAAATGATATCAAAATTAGTCAAATTATTAAAATAGGTGAAGATGTTATCTTGGTAGAAATATAATTTTGTGGTACAATATAGATGGTGATCTTATGAATAAAAAAACTTTTATTATTGCAATTGTTATTTTAATAATTGATCAATTAACCAAAAGTTTATTAGAAATATATTTAAAATTAAATCAAAGTATTGTTATTATTAAAAACTTTTTGGCTATTACTTTAGTCCATAATACCGGAGGAGCTTGGTCAATATTAAATAAGCATTCTTATATATTAATTATTTTTAGTGTTATTGCTTTAATATTATTATTTCGGTTTATGATTACTTTTAAAAAGAATACACGAAATTCTATAGCTTTTGCTTTAACAATAAGTGGAATTATTTCTAATTTAGCAGATAGAATTTTTTTAGGTTATGTTCGCGATTTTTTAGATTTTACGATTTTTAATTATGATTATCCTATATTTAATATTGCCGATGTAGCTATTGTTATTGGCGTTATTCTTTTAATTATTGCTATTATTAAAGGAGAAGATAGAAATGCAGTTAGTAAGTCAAGAAAGTAATGTTCGTTTAGATAAATATTTAAGAGATAATTTAGATTATTCTAGAGAATATATTCAAAAAATGATTAAAGACCAAAATGTTAAAGTTAATAATAAATTAGCTAAAGCTTCTCAACAATTAGTTATTGGCGATGTTATAGATTTTAGAGATATTCCTCAAGAAAAAGATGATAATATAACACCTGTTAAAA
The DNA here is from genome assembly GCA_947625315.1 of uncultured Bacilli bacterium. GTDB lineage: Bacteria > Bacillota_I > Bacilli_A > RF39 > UBA660 > Caccenecus. Next base: position 15,453 of record CANQOE010000007.1, read on the forward strand.
TGGATTTAGATATTGTTTATGAAGATGAATATTTAATGGTTATTAATAAACCTAGTGGCTTAGTTGTTCATCCCGGGTCGGGAAATAAGGAAAATACTTTAGTGTCGGCTTTATTATATTATACCAAAAATTTAAGTAATATTGGAGGATTAGAACGTCCGGGGATTGTTCATCGCATAGATAAAGATACATCTGGTCTTTTATTAATTGCTAAAACTAATCAAGTCCATCAACTTTTAAGTGAAGATTTTAAAAATAAAAGAATTTATCGGGAATATATTGCTTTAGTTAATGGAGTTATTTTAAGTGATACGGCCACGATTGATGCTCCTATAGGAAGAGATAGTAAATATCGTGAAAAAATGGCAGTAACAGTGAAAAATAGTAAAAAAGCTTTAACTAACATTCAAGTTTTAAAAAGATATCTAAATCATACTTTAATTAGTTGTGTTTTAGCAACTGGTCGAACTCATCAAATAAGAGTTCATTTAGCTTATATTGGACATCCAGTTTTTAATGATCCAGTTTATGCTACTTCTTCAATTGAAGGTTTTGGGCAATTTTTACATTCTTATAAAATGAAGTTTATTCATCCAATAACTAAAAAACAATTAGAGTTTACTTGTCCTTTACCGAAAGTTTTTCAAGATTATTTAGATAGTCTTAATTAATGCTAATATTATAAGAATAGTTAAAATAAAATAAATAATTAAGAATAAATTAGTTTGTTTATATATTTCTTTAGTTTTTAAATTTAATAAAAATGCGAAAAAAGATAACATAATACTAATAATTAAAGTATAGGTTAAGGAATGAAAATAAAAATAATATAGGGGTAAAATAATTAATAAAATAAAGTTTACGAAGATATAAAATAAAATATCGTTAGTTAATTTATCTTGGTAAATAAAATAATAACTAACTATAATAATAAGTAATATAAATGGTAAACAAAATAATGGAAACATATATTTAGCCCCTTTACTTAAAAACTTATTTGTTATAAAATATATGTACTAGAGGTGAAGAGTATGAATTTTAATATAATGAATGCTAATGATGAATTAATGCTTAAATTAGCGCACTATTTCATAACAGTAGAAAATTATACACCTATTGTTGTTAAAGGAGTTAATAGTGAAGTTTGGTTAGAAAATTTAGAAGCACCTTATCATATTATTAGAATTAGTTCTAATCATATTCATAACCAAGAACAATTAGATTTTGATTATTTTAAAATAAAAAAGATTCTTAGTCAAATAAAGAAGAAAACTTTATCAATTAATTTAAATACTTTAAATATTTTAGTTAATACTATAGATAATTTAAATACCGATATTAAAGATAAAAATATATCATCTATTGCTATTGAAGATTTAGATGCAGCTTGGCAAAATAAAAATATTTTAGAAGTATTTCCCAAATTTAAAACTAAATTTTTAAAAGATAAAGAAGGTTTAGATTTAATTATAAATGTTACTAATGATATAAATACGAAAACGAGAAAAGATAGTGAAACATTTAATAGTATATTTAGACCTAAAAAAATAATTATTACCCCAATATTAATCTTATTATGTGTTTTAGTATTTATTAGTATGTATATATTTGGAAATGGGAGTCAAGATACAAGAACTTTATTAATGTTTGGGGCTAATTTAAAAGCTTTAGTAGTAAATAATAAAGAAATATGGCGCTTATTTACCAGTATGTTTTTACATATAGGAATTATTCATTTATTATGTAATATGTATGCTCTATTCATCTTAGGAAGAAATTTAGAAGGAGTATTAGGTAAAGCTAAATTTTTATTAGTCTACTTAGGTAGTGGAATGCTTGGTTCTTTATTTTCTGTTGTTTTAAGTGATAGTATTAGTGCCGGAGCTTCGGGGGC